>DAIQNU010000045.1:0-14407 GCA_036788235.1 Cyclobacteriaceae bacterium | reverse complement strand
CCAGGAATGAATCAACATACCTTTGAATACAATTTTGGCGAAGGTAGAATCCCAGAGGTCTATGATGACTTTCGCTTAGGCACCTATTATGATGCTCAAGACAATGCCTACAAAGTCAATGGTACTGTTTCTGGCAATCGGATTGATTTTTATATTGATATGGAGAAACCCATGCTTCGCTGGGATGAATTGAGTGGCAGAAAGTTTACCTATTACCTCGATAGTTTAGATTTAATGGCTGGGTATCATAGAGATGGAGATGGAAGTGTTTATGGAGGCTATGCACGTAAACATGGCTATATATACTCATCGGTAACTACGCCAATTCCTGTAACCGCTGACAGTTACAAGTCCAGCAAATGGGAGCTTTTCTCAGCCGATTATAAAGGTACAATTGATATTGAAACAGATATCAGTGCCGGATCCAATATAGAATATTTACTAGAAGGCAGTTACGTACCTTCGAATGGTGTCGGCAAGTTCCCGGTACAACTCAAAATTCCGATAGGAGAAAACAACAGAGTTTACATGCAAATCGCCAACATGGGCGACGGGACTGTGGGTAGCTATATCGGCAAACTGCTCAGTTGGGATAGTGGCATAATATCAGGACATACACCCGAAATTGGAGAAACTTCACCATTTCTTTTAAGAAGGCTGGTTGATTAGCCGGCTTTGTAATTTTAACACAACCAATAATTAAATGCCCTGACTGATAATTTGGTCAGGGTATTTTTATAGCACAGTGGTAAGTAGTAAAAGCCTGCCTTTACCAGCCTTTCAGTTTGAAAGCTCGAAGATTGTTAGTAGTAAATAATTTCAAATTAAAATTACGAATTACGGTTTGTCTTCGTAATTTTTAATTTGAAATTGAATAATGATGAAGAAAAACAATATCATACAGCAGAAATCCTTTGAATTCGCAATTAGGATTGTGAATTTGTATAAGTTTTTGATTTTAGAGAAAAAGGAATTTGTTTTGTCGAAGCAACTATTGCGCAGTGGTACTTCTGTTGGTGCAAATATTGAAGAGTCCATTGGTGGACAAAGTGAAAAAGATTTTCTTTCAAAAATTAGTATAGCGTACAAAGAAGCAAGAGAATCAATGTACTGGTTAAAACTATTACAAGCCACTGATTATTTATCGCGAGAACAAGCAGAGAGCCTGCTAAAAGATGCAGAAGAACTCTGCAAAATAATTGGCAAAATTCAAGTAACCATCAAATCCCGTAATTCATGATTGACAATTCGTAATTTGTAGGGGCTGCCCAAGAGCTCTGCAAAATATTCCTTCCAAATCACCATCAAAATTCGTAATTCGTAATTTTTAATTCGTAATTGACCCAGAGCCGATCAAAATTTTTCAATATTTCAGCTATTGGATTATATTTAGACATAAATCCAATTTTGAAAAATGTTTAAATTATTACACAAAATAATTCCTGGCCTTTTTGTGCTTTGGACGATAGCGTCTTGCTCGCCCGCTACCAATGAACAAGCAAAGCTCGAAGCGCCTAATATCATAGTAATTTTTATAGATGATATGGGCTATGCTGATGTAAGTGGTTTTGGTGAGTCTCAGGCATCAACACCACATTTGTCCAAAATGGCTTCAGAAGGCATGAAACTTACAAATTTTTATGCTACGCCAAGTTGTTCACCTTCCAGAGCCGCTTTACTTACAGGATGTTACCCCCAGCGGGTTGGTATTCCTTGGGTACTTGGTCCTGAAGGGCCAGATTGGACCAAAGGCAGATCCAATGTAGGCTTAAATCCTGACGAGCAAACCATTGCAGAATTGCTCAAGACGAAAGACTATGCCACTGCGGCCATTGGCAAATGGCACCTTGGTCATCACGAACCACATTTGCCAACCAAGCATGGGTTCGATGAGTTTTTTGGCATCCCATATTCAAATGACATGTGGCCAGAAGATAATCCTGCATATAAGCCGCTAACTTTACTTCAAAATGATATCGTGGTCGATACCATCAAAACGCTCGAAGATCAGGCAGAATTAACTGGGTTGTTTACCCAAAAGGCCATAGAATTTATGACAAAAAATCAGCATCAGCCATTTTTCCTCTACCTGGCACAGCCTATGCCACATGTGCCTATCAATGCATCAAACGATTTTCTTGGTAGTTCTGGCAAAGGACTGTATGCCGACGTGATACTTGAAATCGATGCTGGAATTGGTAAAATACTCGAAACAGTTGATATCCTGGAATTGCAGGAAAATACCTTGGTTATTTTCACTACTGACAATGGCCCTTGGCTAGTGTATGGAGACCATGCCGGATCAGCGGCACCATTTCGCGAAGGCAAACTCACCACTTTTGAAGGGGGAGTAAGAGTGCCATTTATAGCCAAATGGCCTGGAAAAATTGAAGCGGGATCACAATCTGCGGAAGTCACTGGACTTATTGATCTTTTACCAACATTGGTTGAGGTAACTGAAGTTTCTTTACCAGCCTTGGAAATTGATGGCAGAAGCATTTGGTCCTTACTTTCTGACAAGTCAAAAAAAACGCCACGGGATGTGCATTACTTTTTTTTCGATGAAAACCTCGAAGCCATTAGAAAGGGCAAATGGAAATTACATCTTCCTCACAGCTATGGCTCGGTAGAGAAAGCGGGTAATGGTGGAGCTAAAGGTGTGGGAATAACAAAAGAAATTGAATTGTCTCTTTTCGACTTGGAAACTGATCCTGCGGAAAGTATAAATGTGGCTAACGAAAATGAAGAAGTGGTACAGGAGTTAAAGGATCTGGCAGAGAAGTTTTCTAGTGATATGGAAAAGAACAAAAGAAAGGCTGGTATTTCAGAGTAGCAATTTACTTAAGCAAGCAGATATCGCTCAATTCAGCTATTTTTTGTAATATTTATTAGACCAGCAAAATATATCAAGTCTCATTTGCATTAATTCTTTCTTCTATGTTGATCATTTCATGAAGTCATTTTCCAATATCTGTTGGTCAGATTAAGACATTTTTTATTACACAACGTTAAAATGTAAAGAGCTAGTTTTAAGGATAAAGTATTCATCAAGCGAATGTTGCAGAAATTGGTTTTCTTAGTGCTCTGGTATCTGAGCACACCCCTGATTTTGTTAAGTAGTCCATTGGTAACAAACTACACGAAATCTCAATACGGAGCGGGCAGCAAAAACTGGTCTGTTGTACAAGACGAACAAGGTTATATATATGTAGGCAATGATCAGGGTTTGCTAGAATATGATGGGAGCCGTTGGGGCTTATTCCAATTGCCCAATAAATTAGCGGCACGGGCATTGGCAACACATAACGATCGTATATATGTTGGGTCGTATGAAGAGTTTGGATATTTTGATCGGGATTCGTTTGGACATTTGCATTATACCTCATTAAGTGACAGCCTGGTAGATTTTGATTTTCACAACGAGGACATATGGAAAATATGGATAGTAGATGATCAGGTGTATTTCCAGGCATTTGGCACCGTTTTTTGTTATACTAATGATGAATTAATTGTTTTAAAACCTCCAACCTCCTTACTATTTCTATTTAAAGCCCATGGTAGAATCGTCGGCCAATTGGTAGGCGGAGGACTAGTTGAAATTAAGGATGGTCAATTTCAACTAATAGAAGGAAGTGAAGTATTGGCAGGCTCATCTGTGCTTAGTATTTCAGAATTAGATGAGCGATCCATGCTCTTAGGCACATCGGTAAATGGTTTTTTTATATATGATGGTAAGGAGTTCAAAAGATGGGAAAATTCCGCTACTGAATTTGTAAAGACCTACCAGCTCAATAATGTAGTGCCGTATGATGAAGACCATTTTGCAGCAGGTACCATTTTAAATGGAGTAATACTTTTGAACAAGCAAGGAGAGATTATCAGACATATCAGCAAGGCAAATGGCATGCAAAATAATACCGTGCTTGGGTTGATGGTAGACAGAGAAAAAAACTTATGGGTAGGATTGAATCATGGAATAGATCACATAGAATTAAATTCACCATATTCTTTTTTTATAGACAAAAGTGGTCAGATAGGATCAGTACATACAGCCAAGCGATTTAATGGCAGACTTTATATAGGCACCAACCAGGGTCTGTTTTACAAGAAATGGGAAGACTTATTAAATTTTTCAACCTCGGCTCAAGACTTCCAATTTGTGGAAAATTCCCAAGGTCACGTGCTTGAGTTTTCTGAGTTTGACGGGCAGCTATTTTGCGGTCACAATCGAGGCACATTTGTTATTGAAAACGGTGATAAAATGAGGAGGATATCTGAGGTGACAGGTGGCTGGAGTCTTTGTGAGACAGAAAGTAATAACCAACGATATTTGGTTCAGGGTACATATACCAATTTAGTTGTTTATAAATATGATCCGGGTATGAAATGGACATTTAGCCATAGAATTAGTGGTTTTTCTGAGCCGGTGAAATACGTCCTTTTTGACAATCAGGGTAATTTATGGGCGAGCCATGCCTACAAAGGCGTATATAAAATCTCGATAGATGATGAATTGCAAGCCGTAACCTCTATAAAGTATTATGGCCGCAATGAAGGCTTCCCGAATGAGTTCAATGTACATATGTATTTGCTTAGGGATCAATTGGTTTTTAGCACTGGAGAGCTCTTTTATACCTATGATCCGCTTATGGATGCAATAATGCCTTATGAGGTCTTGAACAACCATTTGGCGGAATATAGTGATACACATGCGATTATAAATGCCGGTTCAGACAAGTTCTGGCTTGCCAATGAAAAAGCTTTTACACTTACTGGTTTTATCAATGACCAACTTCAAGTGATTGAAGAGCATCCATATGATTTTTTTAACTATGATATGGTAGAAGGATTTGAAAATATAGTACCTGTTGAAGATAGCACTTACGTATTTTGCTTGCACAATGGATTTGCACTATATGATCAACGTAAAAAAGGACAAGAGTTTGAGGATTGGAAATCGTTTGTGTATTTACGTGAAATAGCCTGCCAGGATGGGGCACTTCCAATTGATTTGGGAGAAGTTGAAAATATATCTTCAGTTCAAATCCCTTTTGCGCACAATTTTGTGCATTTCAGATTTGCAAATCCTGTGTATACAAGAAAGGATTTGAAGTTTCAATATAAACTTGAAGGTCTTGATGAAAACTGGACAGAAACCACAGGGGAAGTGCAAAAGGAGTATACCAGATTACCACCGGGCGACTATCGATTTGTGGTAAGGGTGATGAATTATAAAAATGAATATTCCAACGAAGCATTTTATAAATTTGAAGTGTTACCAGCCTGGTATGCAGATAAGAAAGCGATGGTTCTTTATGCATTCCTTATTATTTCTATTTTTCTGATCATGCGTAGTTTTTTCAAAATCAGATATGAAAAACGCCAAGAGCTTTTAAGAATAAACTTGCAAAAGGAGAAGGAAGAGCATTTGCGGCAGGAGGCTTTGCTTAGTGAAAAGCGATTGATGGAGTTGAAAAATGAAAAATTGGAAGATGAAATAAAATATAAGAGCAGGCAATTGGCCAACTCAACCATCGGCATCATCAAAAAAAATGAGGTTCTCATCGAAATTAAAAATGAGTTGAGTAAAGAAAAGAGTGGAAATGGTGTTGCTGATTCAGCAGAGCATGTAAAGAAAGTGATGAAAATTATCAATCGAAACCTGACTGGCGATGAAGACTGGCAGGTATTTGAATCAAACTTCGACCAGGCACATGAAAACTTTTTAAAGCGAATCAGAAAACTGTATCCAGAGCTTACCCCCAAGGATCTACGGTTTTGCGCTTACCTACGCATGAACATTTCGAGCAAAGAAATTGCCTCCCTGTTAAATATTTCTGTGCGCGGGGTTGAAATACGCCGTTATCGACTACGCAGGAAACTCGGACTCCCCCATGATAAAAATCTTGTTGAGTTTATGTTGGAAATGTGATATATAATTAAAATACAATTTTATATCACTACATCATTACTACATCAATACATACGGTTCTATCGTTTTCGTCATAATTTCTTTTTGCTAATCTATTGCTCAATTGATTTCTCAACATTTTCAACATTATTTTTAAAATATTGTATATCAATGATATGCAATAATGTTTAATTTATAAAATTAATACTGACACTACTACAATTATATTTTATGGGCATTGATGTATTTATGTTGTAGTAAGTTTTCATCCTTCCTTTCGATTCTTGCGTATGTTTGATTTATTAGAAAAATAAAATTAGTAATAATTAAACAAACCTTAAAAAAATCCATTTATGAAAATTTTTACTTTACTAATGTTGCTGATGGTTAGTGTCACACTGGCCTTGGCGCAAAGTCAAACCATTACTGGGAGGGTCTTATCCATAGAGGACAGCGATGGCATTCCGGGTGTTAACGTATTTATTAAAGGTACAACACGAGGGACTGTAACTGACATTGAAGGTAGATACTCCATTGAAGTTGCCAGTGAAGAAGTGCTTACTTTCTCTTCTGTTGGATATCTTACCGAGGAGATTTTAGTAGGTACCCAGTCAGTGATAAATGTAACCCTGGCACAAGACATTACCAGTCTGGATGAGATTGTAATTGTTGGTTATGGAACCCAGAGAGAAAGGGATTTAACATCTTCTATAGCTACGGTTAAATCCGAAGATATTGTAAAAACACCTGCTGCACAGGCCATGCAATCGTTGCAGGGTCGAGTAGCTGGTGTGCAAATTGTAAGTAGTGGAGCACCTGGTGCTGCTCCGACTGTAAGGGTACGGGGCGTTGGATCCTTTGAAGGGAATGCCGCTCCCTTGTATGTGGTTGATGGAATGTTTTTTGACAATATCGATTTTCTTAACCCTACCGATATTGCTTCTATATCAATTTTGAAAGATGCTTCTGCTTCCGCCATTTATGGAGTTCGCGCTGCAAATGGTGTAGTGCTGATTGAGACGACATCAGGTGGTTACAATCAAAAGGGCGAAATCATTTACGATGGATATTATGGTACTCAAGTTCCGCAAAATGTCCTAAAAATGGCTAATTCGCAACAATTTGTGCAATATGTAAACGAAACAGGTAGTGCTGCTGATATTGCATCTGTGGATAATGCTATGCAACGCTATGGTAGAAGTCGCCTGGATCCAAATATCCCAGATGTAAATACTGACTGGTACAACGAAATCATGAGCCCGGCCTCCATTCAAAACCACTCTCTCACATTCAATGGTGGCAATGAGCAAACCAGATATTCAATAGGAGGCAATTACTTTGATCAAAAAGGGCTTCTGAATGAAAATAGAAATGAATACAAGCGATTGAATTTCAGAGTAAGGTTAGATACTGATGTTAAAGAATGGTTAACTGTAGGTGGGAATCTCAATATAAGTACTGCACAGCAGTTTGTAGGTGAAAATGCAGCATGGTTCCGTTCTTATTTTGCTGTTCCGATCATGCCTGTTTATGACGAGCAAAATGCCAATGCAACACCTGTACAACTTTCGAATGCTCAAAGCCTAAATTATAGAGGGAGCCAAAATCCATTTTTCCCATTACTTTATGTTGATAATCGTAACCAAGTGGCGAAAGTGATGGGTAATTTCTACGCCAATATAGATATTATCCCAAATAAGCTTTCATTCAGAACATCATACAATTACAGTCTAACTTCTGTAAATAATAGACGTGTAGGCTTTGATTATAATGATGGCGTTACTGAGTTTCAATCCTCAATTCGAAGAGAGAGTGTCTCTCGTTTTGATCAAGTATGGGACAACTTTTTCACATATAATGATAATTTTGGCAAGCACAATCTCAATCTAGTTGCTGGTCAATCTTACCGCAGCGAATACAACGAAATCCTGTTTGCTAGGGGAGAAGGTATATCACCAAGTCCGACTTGGGGTATGGAAGAATTTTGGTATTTGTCTAACTCTACAAATTTTGACGAGGGCGCTATAGGTGACACTAATGATAATACATTAAGTGCCAATTTATTTTTTATGTCATATTTTGCCAGAGCTACCTACAACTATGATGATAGATACCTTTTGTTTGGTTCGTTCCGAAGAGATGGTAACAATAAATTCCAGCAAAAATGGGGGAATTTTGCCACTATAGGTGCTGGTTGGGTGTTATCGGCTGAGAATTTCTTTAATGTCAATGGCATCGATTTTCTAAAGTTCAGAGCATCATGGGGGCAACTAGGCAATGATGGTATAAGACCTTCTGTTGGCGCGCCTACTTTAGAAGAAAGGAATACTGCCATTGATGATACACGTTTGGTAGGCCGGGTATTAAATCCCGTATATAGTTTAATCGAAAAATGGGAAACAACAGTTGAGAAAAATTTTGGTATGAATGCCAGATTTCTCAATGATCGACTTTCATTAGATGCAGACTACTACATACGTGACACAAGAGATCTTTCGGTAATTATCATCCCACCTGTTTTCAGGTCTACTGGCCAACGAAGGAGCGTAGGAGAAATACGGAATGAGGGATTCGAACTTACCTTAAATTGGAGGGATAACATAACCAATCATTTCTCTTATTATATAGGTGGAAATATGGCCACATTAAAAAACTCAGTTTTGAGTTTAGGAGGCGCAGAATATTTAGATGCAGGATCTTCCGAATTTAGACAGAGATCAATTATCGGCCAACCTTTTCAAGCATTTTTTGGATATGAAGTAGATGGAGTGTTTCAAAATGAAGAGCAAATTCTCAATAGTGGATATACGCAGGAATTTATAAATGACAATAATTTAGTACCTGGTGATTTCATTTTCAAAGATCAAAATGGTGATGGTATTATCAATGATGAAGATCGTGTTGTACTAGGATCATTCTTGCCTACGCTCACTTATGGTTTCAATATGGGATTTACTTATAAGAATTTTGATTTTTCAGCACTTTTTCAAGGACAATCAGGGTTTAACATTCTCAACAGAAAAAGAGGTGAGATTATCTTTACCAACGACACAAATATAGATGCAGAGCTTGCAACAAATTTGTGGCGTGGCGAAGGCACTTCAAATAGATATCCTTCTGCTGCAGGCTTACGGAAAGGCTGGAATCAAAACTTAAGTAGTTATTTTATAGAAGATGGATCTTATTTTAGAATCCAGAATGTTCGCTTATCCTATTCAGTGGTAAATAAAGAATTATTGGGGATAATGATGCCCCAAACTAGGATCACACTTACTGCAGAAAGACCTCTTACTATGTTTAACTACAATGGATTTAATCCGGAAGTAGCTGATGGTATCGATCGCCAGGTTTATCCTATACCTGCTATATATACTGTAGGTCTAAACATTAAACTATAAACCAAAAAATGATTATGAAAACATTTAGATATATTAAATATACTTTAGCGCTTTTATCAGTTTTGATGGTCAGCGTATCATGTGAAGATATATTGGATACGCCATTGGAGAATGAGCAGATCGTCGAAAACACAGATTATAGCCGATCAGAAAATATGATCCTTCTGCTGTATGGTGCATATGCAGAACTTAATGCTTTACAATGGGAGTCATTCCCAATAATTTCGGTTCGAGGTGATGATGTAAATGCCGCCGGAGATCAGGTGCCATTAACTGAGACAGATCAATTCAGATATGATCGCAACTTCTGGATGTACAATTCTACCTGGTTAAACTTGTACACTGATATATTGTATTGGCATGGTGCTATGGAAGAAATCCAGAAATATGAAGATGCAGGCGCAAGTGCAAGTTCAGCTCAACAATATATTGCTGAAATAAAAGTAATGAGAGCTTTTGAACTCTTTCATTTAGCAAGACTTTGGGAAGATGTTCTGATACCTAGGGCATCAAATCCTGCAGATTTATTTAATGTGGAAGTTTCGACATTTGATCAAGTTATGGAACATATTTCTAATCAAATGGACGAAGCGATTCCATTTTTACCAAGTGTGCATCCCAATCAACGTACAGACGTGCCCGGAGGCATAACTAGGTTTACTGCGCTTGCGGTTAAAGCTATGGCCAACCTAGAATGGAAAAATTACGCAGCAGTGGCAGAAGCTACTGGCCAAATTATAAGTAGCAACTTGTTTGCCTTGGAACCAGACTATTATCAGTTATTTAAAATACCTGGTAAACTAAATGATGAAAACCTACTTGAATTGCAATATTCTGATTTTGGTACAGCTACTGGTGCGGTTACTAGATATTTATGGGATTTCTTTGGTCCTGCCAGTTGGACACCTGCAGTATCAGGTGCAAGTAATGGATGGGGCTTTTGGGAGCCAAGCACAAAGTACATAAAGTTTATGCTTGATCGCGGAGAGCAGGAGCGTTTACAAACTACTGTATTGTTTACCCCTGCCGGAATTGCAGAACTTCAATCTGATCCTAATTATGCGACATTACCAGGTTGGGTATCAAATGTGTCGCCAGACGGTGATGTATTTAATTCTCACCCTCGTTATAATTTTCTTAGTGGTAAACATTACTTGCCAAGCACACAATTAAGACCCGGCCGATTTACCTATGGCGAAAATAAAAATTTTACCTGTATAAGGTATGCCGAAATATTGTTGATGCATGCAGAAGCTCTGGTTAATGGCGCTACAAGTACAGTGAAATCAGCAGATGAAGCTGTGAATGAAGTTAGAGCAAGAGTTGGAATGGGCGCCCTTAACAATGTCGACCTAGACGATGTGTTAGATGAAAAATTTGCAGAGTTCGGTATGGAATGGGGCGTTCGTTTCTATGACTTAATCAGGCATAATAGAACTTCCGAATTGGATTATGATGGTCGTGTATTTCAGCCTTCCGAACATACCTATTTACCATATCCCTTAGAGCAAATGGACATTTTGCCTCAGATTAGAGCTGCGGCCAATAAAGATGGGGCATAGACCTTCTATTAAATAATTGATAGATAATGCTAATTTTTAAAAGAAAAGAAAAATGAGATATATACATAAATTATTTATCGCGATGCTTGTTATCAACTTTTCCTGTACAGATGGTTACATAGATGATATTAAGCAAGTTGATAGCGAAAACGATGAATCAGCTCCAGTAGTGAATATAAATTCCCCATTGGAAGGTGCTATGATCAGGGTTACAGAGGATGTTACTGATATTGACATAAATTTTGAAGTAACCGATGATGTTGAAATTGCTACAGTAATTTTGAGGTTAAATGATACTCAAATCGCCAGTTTCGATGAGTTTATTGACTATCGAAGGTTTGTTAAGGTGTACAATTATGACAATATCACCAATGGCGAGCATACACTTACCATTACCGCCACAGACCTATCGGGGAAATCAACATCAAGCTCTGTAACTTTTGAAAAAGTAGAGCCTTACAGCCCAGTGTATCAAAATGAAATCTTCTATATGCCTTTCGATGGCGATTATACAGAACTGATTTCTATTCAAAATGCTACTGTGGTAGGAAATCCATCATTTGCAGATGGTTTGATGGGACGAGCCTATGCCGGAGCAACGGATGCATATATTACCTTTCCGACTGCTGGACTTTTAGAAGATGAATTCAGTGCTGTTTTTTGGTATAAAGTAAATGCAACACCCGATCGGGGCGGTATGTTGGTGATTGGACCTCCGGATCCCAATAACCCTGATAACCCAAATTTCCGCGCACATGGTTTCCGTCTATTTCGTGAAAATGCCTCTGGAATGCAAAGGGTAAAACTCAATGTAGGCAATGGAAGCAACGACAACTGGTTTGATGGTGGCGCAGCCGCAGATATTGATCCTGCTGCGAATGAATGGGTGCTTGTAGCATTTACCATTGCCGAAAGTAATGTAGCGGTTTACCTCGATGGTGAAGTTGTAAGTCAGGGCAGCTTTCCGGGAATTAGCTGGGCAGGTACTGATATTATGTCCATTGGATCGGGTGCACCCAGATTTACAGAATGGGGTCATTTGTCTGACAGAAGTTTGTTTGACGAGCTGCGCATTTTTAATACTGCCCTCACCCAGGAACAAATACAGGGGATTATCGAGGACGAACAACCTTGATTTTAAATTATTAATTCAATCAATTCAGGGCTTCGGAATCATACCGAAGTCCTAATTCCCCTTAATACTGTACCATGCGAAAAGCACTACTTTTTCTTGTAGCAGTTGCTCTATTCTCAAGTTGTGAAAAGCAAGATGTTGAAGTATCGGAGTTGAAACTTCTAAAAGTTGAACTGGGCAACACAGAGCTGAGTCTTTCAGAACCCATGACTGAGAATTTACCTGTTGACCGTCCTATAACCTTAGTTTTCTCTGGTTCCATCGATCAAACACAACTTCCGGGAGCTATCCAATTGTTTGATGGAGAAAATGCAGTTAATATTTCAACCAGTTTGGTTTCAGAAAATCGAAGTGTGATAGTTCATACCATCGGCACCTTAAAAAGCAACACTGTGTACAGACTTGTGATTTCTGATCAATTGAAAAGTGCCAATGGAGGTAGCTTTACTGGCAAAGAGGTGCATTTTAAAACGCTGATGGGTGCCTTACAGGTTTTGTCTTTTAATATAGAAAGTTCAAAAGAGACCAATAGTGGCAGAATTGTAGAAGTGCCATTGGATTTTTCTATTTCTATAGAATTTTCGGTGCCGGTAGATAAAGAGACTTTGCAAATTGCCACAAAACTAACGGGTGCTAGTGCACCCGAATTATCATTTTCTTTTGCCGACAATGACAAAAAGGTAACTATCGGTAGCAGCCAACCATTACAGTATTTAACTAAATACACTTTTGCCATAGAAAACACTTTGAAAGGCGCAGGCGGAGAAGATTTTGCAGGAGTACAAAGAATATTTTATACAGATGTCGATACCACGCCTCAATTCCCTTTGATTTCTGATGAAGAACTATTGACCAAAGTTCAGGAGCAAACTTTTAAATATTTCTGGGAATTTGGCCATGAAAACAGCGGCTTGGCACGCGAAAGAAATACATCGGGAAACCTTGTGACAATTGGGGGCTCCGGTTTTGGTGTGATGACCCTTCTCGTTGGCATAGAGCGTAGGTTTATTACACGCCAACAAGGTATAGAAAGATTGGCGAAAATCGTGGATTTTCTGGCAATCGCCGACCGTTTTCATGGTGTATGGCCACATTGGTTAGATGGTAATACCGGAAGTGTCATTCCTTTTAGCAGCAAAGACAATGGGGGTGACCTAGTAGAAACAGCCTTTATGATTCAGGGATTGTTGACCGCAAAAGCCTATCTGAATGAAAATGATGCCAGTGAAAAAGCAATTGCAGATAAAATCACAACACTATGGCATGAGGTAGAATGGGACTGGTACACAAGAGGTGGTCAAAATGTACTGTATTGGCATTGGTCACCTGAGTTCAATTGGGAAATGAATTTGCCTGTCAGAGGTTGGGACGAAGCTTTGATAGTATATGTGTTGGCAGCCGCTTCGCCCACACACCCAATAGATGCAGCAGTATATCATGAGGGATGGGCGAGAAGTGGGCAAATGGTAAACGGAAAAAATTTTTACGGCATAGAACAGCCTTTGGGGGTAGATCGGGGAGGGCCATTGTTTTTTGCGCATTACTCCTTTTTAGGACTCGATCCCCGACAATTGTCCGATCAGTATGCCGATTATTGGAAGCAAAACCGCAACCATACCTTAATCAATAGGGCATATACTATTAGCAATCCGCTTGGCTATGCCGGGTACAATGAGTCAAGTTGGGGACTAACCGCCAGTGATAACCATGAGGGCTACTCAGCCCACGCACCCAACAATGATAAAGGGGTAATTACTCCTACAGCCGCATTGTCATCTATGCCCTATACGCCTGAAGAGTCCATACATGCACTGAAGCACTTCTACTACAATATGGGTGACAGACTTTGGGGGCCTTATGGTTTTTACGATGCATTTAATATTACAGAGCAATGGTATGCAGATTCTTATCTGGCCATTGACCAGGGCCCAATTATTATAATGATTGAGAATTACAGATCCGGTCTGCTTTGGGACTTGTTTATGCAAAATGATGATGTGAAGACCGGATTGGATAAACTAAACTTCACTTACTAATTGAAATAGTCATGAAGAATTTAACTTTTTACATAATGATATTTTCAATGGTTTTTTTTGCTTGCTCAGCGAAGAAACCTTCTGAAACACATGAAAGTGATGCCAAAAAAACGATATCAGACGATTCACTGATGACATTGGTGCAATACCGCACCTTCCAATATTTCTGGGATGGCGCTGAGCCTACATCAGGCTTGGCTCGTGAGCGCTATCACGTCGATGGCGAGTATCCGCAAAACGACAAGCATATTGTTACTTCCGGAGGATCAGGTTTCGGCCTAATGGCTATTTTGGTAGGCATAGAGCGGGGTTTTATTTCCCGGGAGCAAGGCAAAGAACGGATTGAGAAAATTGTCGGATTTCTG
>DAIQNU010000044.1:10694-14509 GCA_036788235.1 Cyclobacteriaceae bacterium | reverse complement strand
TAAATATACCATTTCAGACCGTTTTCAGCCCAAATAGTTTCATATATACAAATTTAACTTGTGATCGCTTGGTCGTTGCTCTAAAGCTAAAGTTTATTAATGCTAAACCAGCCTTCGCAACAGTGATGAATTTTATTAATATTTAACAAGCTATTGTCTATTTTTCAACCAGTAATTAATACTAAGAAGACACTCGAAATAATGATATATGATTGTCTATATGTCTGGTAATTATCTACAGCAATGTAAGAAACTTGTGAAATCAACATTCTTTTTTTCTTATTTTTTGTTAATAATAGTTTGGTATAGAACTATTATTTTGAAAAAAAGTAAAAGTTGTTAAAATGATAATATAGACAAATGATCTAGGTTATTGGTTGATGCACAGTATATTATAGATTGTTTTTTTCTATTTTTCCTAAGAAGTAGGAGAATTACATTAAAAAATTGTAATTTCGATCTCATAAGTTTGCAACAATTTAATGCAAAGTTTTATCTTTAGCGATATTTCGTGTCGCGCAAGATTTCGGCCCGGAGGTTAACCATTTTTAATATAAATTGTGATTATTGTGGAAGAGAATAAGGACAATGGTAAAGTGGAAATTTATTCCCAGAGAGTAAGGGCAGGTAAGCGAACATATTTTTTTGATGTTAAATCCACCAAATCAAATGATTTTTACCTGACAATTACCGAAAGCAAACGGAGGTACAAGGAGGATGGTTTTGTGTATGAAAAGCATAAGATATTTCTGTACAAAGAAGATTTTGATAAATTCATAGAAGCACTTAATGAAACCGTGCAACATGTAAAATCGGAATTAATGCCTGAAATAGACTTTTCTCAATATTCTGTATCGGAAAATTTGGAAGATGAAGAAATTGATAACCTTGACAGCGAGCTTAAATGGGATTAAAATATACATAGTAAAAAATTTTGCGGAGCCCTTGAAAGTAACTCAAGGGCTCTCTTTTTGGTTTATAGAGTACAATATAGTGTTGTAGATAGCTATGAATGAAAGATCGCTGAAATACCTGATTTTATCTGCCATCGGCATTGCCTGTATTGTATTCGCAGGCTGGTATTTTTCCAACATTATTATATATATAGTCATATCATTAGTACTCGCAACCATACTTCGTCCTTTAACCAATTATATCAACAATATCCATATCTATCGCTTTAGAGTGCCGAGGGTGATTGCAGTGGCTATGTCATTTACTGTGCTTGCGTTGGTATTATGGTTGTTTGCTTTTCTTTTTATTCCTTTTATATCTGAGCAAATCCAGATTTTTTCAAGATTAAATTTCGAACAACTTTTCTTAGCAATCAGTGAACCCATAGAGCGGATTGAACAAATGTTTATAAGAAACAAATGGACCCGTGAAGCTCCTGGCTTTTTGCAAAATGGTATTGCTGATGGTATTTATGGTATTTTTCAAAATATCGATCTTACTTCATTGGTCAACGAGCTAATCGTTTTCACAGGAAGTTTTTCAATTGGCATTTTAGCCGTTGTTTTTATAACCTTCTTCCTGCTCTATGAAAAAGGTATTTTTCGTCGACAAATCATCAATGTAATTCCAAACCAGTATTTTGAAGTATCGATTTCTGCACTTTACAAAATTGAGCGTCTGCTTTCAAACTATCTTATTGGGTTATTATTTCAAATGACTTCCATTTTCACACTTGCTTTTGTCGGGCTCTCCATCATCGATGTAAAGTATTCAGCTACCATTGCACTTTTTGCGGCCATAATCAATATTATTCCGTATATGGGGCCTGTTTTAGGAACTGTTTTTGCCATTTTTGTGGGTGTTTCTACGGCACCTCAGCTCTTTACTAATCCAGATTATTTGTTGCTTACTATAAAAATTGCCTTGGTCTTTGGGTTGGTAAAATTGGTAGATGATCTTTTTCTTCAACCATTCATTTTTTCAAAGAGTGTAAAAGCGCACCCGCTGGAGATATTTATTATTATATTTGCGGGCGCAACCCTGGCTGGTATCCCCGGTATGATTGCGGCAATACCCGTTTATACTATTATTCGTGTATCAATAATGGAGATAAAACTGGGCTATAAGAGTTATAAGATTTTTAAATTATAATTATAAAATATTAAATGGCATTGAAATGCGGTATCGTGGGTTTACCAAACGTTGGTAAATCTACATTGTTTAATGCACTCTCGAGCGCAAAAGCCGAAGCAGCAAATTTCCCTTTTTGTACTATTGAGCCTAATATTGGCGTGATTTCCGTACCAGATGAGCGGCTAAATGATCTTAAGCAGTTGGCCAACCCCGAGCGAGTATTGCCGACGGTAATTGAATTTGTGGACATAGCCGGTTTGGTAAAGGGTGCATCAAAAGGTGAAGGTTTAGGAAATAAATTTCTTGCCAATATCAGAGAGGTAAATGCCATTATACACGTCATACGTTGTTTTGACGATGACAATATAGTACATGTAGACGGACGTGTAGATCCGATACATGACAAAGAAATAATTGATACCGAACTTCAATTTAAAGATCTGGAGTCGGTTGATAAAAAAGTTTCCAGAGTTGAAAAAATGGCTAAAACTGGCGATGCCAAATTTAAAAAGCAATATGAAAGCCTTTTGAAATATAAAAAACATTTGGAAGCAGGTAAAAATGTGCGATCATTGGAAGTGACTGAAGATGAAAAAGAGGTGGTGGCAGACTTGTTTTTACTCACTTCAAAACCGGTAATATATGTTGCCAATGTCGATGAAGATAGTATCCACTCGGGCAATAAATATTCGAATACCCTCACTGAAGCTGTAGCATCAGAAAATGCAGAGGTGCTTTTGATCTCAGCGGCCATCGAGTCTCAAATCGCAGAGCTAGAAGATGAGGAAGAAAAGCTTATGTTTTTGCAGGAGTACAATCTTTCGGAATCAGGCTTAAATCAACTTATTAAAGCTTCTTATAAACTGCTGAACTTAATTACCTATTTTACAGCTGGCCCTAAAGAGGTTCGTGCATGGACCATTGAAAAGGGATGGAAAGCGCCACAGGCAGCCGGAGTAATTCATACAGATTTTGAACGTGGGTTTATAAAAGCTGAAGTCATAAAGCTCAATGACTACAAGCAATATAAAACAGAGGCGGGTTGCCGTGAAGCCGGAAAACTATCCATTGAAGGCAAAGAATATGTTGTGAAAGATGGCGATATTATGCATTTTAGATTCAATGTGTAATTCTTGTTGTCAATTACTCTAAAAAGAAATAAAGTAATTAGTATTTTTTGAGGTGATACAGTTGAAAAACTTCAATTGAAAACTTTTTAAAAGACAATAACGTAAAACTCGATTAAACAACATTTTACAACCTTTTGAATAATTTATTTGGATAAAAAATAGTTTTTAAATTATTTTAAACATATATTTTATTTTTAGGTTCTTTTAAAGAATTAACTGTATTTAATCAAGTGTAGTCCACCAAGCTACAAAACGACCGTTTTTAAGATTTTTTTAAACTAAAATGTAAGGCTTTGAGAATCAGAATAATTTTCATCCTAAAGAACAAAGGTGCCTTTGTTCCTTTTCATCACCAATATTTGCTGGCGCAATTGGTCAAAGGTGTAATCCTAAAAGGTAAAAGTGAAAAGTACAACGATTTTTTATTTTATAATTTTTCAGGACTTAAAGGCCAAACTAAAATAAGTAGAAACGGTCTTCATTTCTTTTCCAGCAAAGTTACGTTGGTTTTAAGCTGCCTCGATCAAGACTTCATCGATTACTTTATCGATCAGCTTTTTTCACTTCCATCGGTAGAGGTGGGCAATTTGGTACTTA
>DAIQNU010000044.1:0-10684 GCA_036788235.1 Cyclobacteriaceae bacterium | reverse complement strand
ATACCAGAATCTGTTGAAATGGAGCAGAAGCCGGAAATTAACGATGCTATGAAATACATATGCATCTCGCCGTTGGTGTTAATGCGTCCGCAATTTAGCGATAGTGAAGGAAAAAAATTCATTTCTCCGGAATCTGACACCTTTTCTGATTTGCTGTTTGAGTCTACCATGCTACGTATGGAAAAGTTAGGTAAATACACGGTTGACGAACTGGCTTCTTTCAATAAATTTCAAATTGTGCCGGATGAGGATTATCTCAGGAAAATTCATGAAAGTCAGAAGAAATTTGCGAGAATATATCCTGTATATGATCAAGATGTAAAATACGAAATCAGAGGGTACACATTTCCGTTTACTTTGTATGCCGCACCCGAAGTTCAGCATTTCGTATTTATTTGTGGGCTCGGTGCATTTGCTTACAAAGGATTCGGCATGCTTGATATTGCCAACTCCGACCCTTCGAAAAGAACCATCGAATATCGAAAAAAACAAGAGCAGCCAGAATAATCAAGGGGCAGATTGGAGGGTGGTATAACCCACCACCAGATCACTTCTGAGTTTTAAATCTCTTACATATACGATTATTTCATAGACATTGGAAGTTTCAAAGAAACTACCCTCTAAGATATTTATGTCGTTTTCATCGGGCACCAAATATTTGTAATCATACCACCCTTGTTTCAACAGCATTGTTTTTTGATACAAGCCCGTAGCTATGTCATATTCCATTTTATTGTCATCATTGTACTGCCAGTTATTAAGAGCGCCTGCCACATACACAGGATTTGAAAGTTGTGTTTCTGTTTTCAACTGAAACTGCACGTTCACATAATCTGCCTCAGTGTCATGCAGACTTGTTTCTCGATTTTGAACAATATAAGCACCATTTTGATCTCGATATTGACTATATACCTGTGCTGACCTTGATCGATCTACAAAGAGATAAGCTTCGTGCATATATTCGCCCCGATGCATGCGGTCAATATTTTGGCCAGAATACAATATGGATCTCAAGTCAAAAAATCTAAATTCGTTGCCCGCAGCAAAACTACTTTCACCGCCAAAATGCTGGTACACCATCTGACTCATTTCTTCTCTAACTTGTGTTGGCTTCAGATCATAAATTATATTATCCCATCGATTATTTTGTCTGATCACAACGGTGACATCCATAGTTGGATTTGGAATGGGTAGTCGGGAATATTGAATTTGCAGATCTATTTGATGATGACTAAGTCGGTTTCGCACACCACTTGACTGTACCAGCGCAGCATTTATACCTACTTGATCATCAACCACTAAAAAGCGCCGGGTAAGTACCGGTTGATTAGTGTCATGGTTTTTATAAACTAGCAATAGAAAATTTCCCGAGATTCTTGTTTGAGGTAATGGAAGTGTATAATGTGTATAAGGCACCCGAGTATTGGCCGAAAATACATAGTCCTGCACGGGAAATTCATTGTACTCATTTAAGTATTCCATGTCGCGAAGGGTAGAGGGAGTCCAGTCAGCATTGCAATGAATGACCTTGGCTTGCATATTACTAACTTCTTCTTCATAAATAATATCAAAATGCAACACCATGGGCGATTGCTGCCCTAAAAAAAGTACCGGGCTGGTATTATTGCCAGAATGTTCCTGGCTGGCGGACTTTAAAAATACACTTTGAACATCTGGGTCATAGGTAACGTCGTCATAAATAAATGAATTGGCATTAACTACCGTTGGTAAAAGTAAAAGTAATCCGTATATAAATTTTGTACTGTATGACATATTTAAAATATCTATTTGTGCTATCTAAGACGTAGTTTTGCATAATAACAAAAATAATTCCGAAAATAAAATGGCCATTTGAGATAGTGATTCCAACCTTTAACAATAAAGGTGTGTCATTAATCTGAGACCGTGTGTCAGGCTATGTAGCAGTTATAATTTATGTTGGAGCATAAAGGCTTGGTAGAAGCTTGTAAGAATGAAGATCCTAAGGCTCAAAAGAGGCTGTATGATCTATTTGCGCCGCGTATGTACGCGGTGTGCTTGCGCTATACTAAATCTACACTCGAAGCTGAAGATGCACTGCAAGAAGCGTTTATTAGAGTTTTTAAGAGTATTGGTTCATTTAGAGAAGAATCAAGGATTGAATATTGGATTAAGCGGATAGTTATAAATACAGCACTGAACCTTCAAAGAAACAAATTGTATATGTTTCCGATGGTAGATGTGGAGGATTTGCATGAAGATGCAGATCACAGTTTTTCACTGGCAGGTTTTCAATATGAAGATCTGCTAAATATGGTTAGGGAATTACCGCCGGGTTGTCAGACTGTATTTAACCTGTTTGCTATAGAGGGGTATAGTCATCAGGAAATTGCTGAGATGTTGCAAATAAGTGTTAGCACATCAAAAACGCAATATTCACGAGCTAGGAAGTTATTACAAACTAAGATTTTACAAGAACAAAGACATCGATATGAAAAGCTCAGATAACAGAGGGGCGTTTGAGGAACAATGGGCACAGGCTTTCGATGGCGCAGAGGTAACTCCTCCTGCACCTGTTTGGAAAAAGATCCAAAATGCCTTGTCAGGAAATAGGGGGCGCTATTTGCTGTTGGTAAAACTAATGGCAGCAGCATCGTTTTTATTTGCTACAGGTCTTGGCGCTTACATTGTTTTATCAGATCAAAAAGGTTCGCCTACAGAAGTTGCATCTCAAAAAGATAGCAGCACCAGTACCCATGATCACGAATCATTGCAAAATGAAAGTCTGGAAAAAGGCCAACAAGAGGGTGCAATATCGGATCAACTCGCTGATTCGGATGAAAAAAAAGACAAAGAACAAAGTTCTACCAAAGCACATTCTTTAGATCGAAAAGTGCCATCTAAAGATTCTAGAGAAATTCTAATGGCTAATAATGAGGAGCAGTTAAGAAAGGATGAAGCTACAATTGCTGGTGATAAAGAAATTGCAACTGACCGCGATGCTTTGCAACCTATATTAGCTACCGAAATGCTACACACTGACAATTATGTGTATGCTACCCAAGCTACAATTGTTGCGAGATCAGAATACTTTACGATCCCTGAACTTATTCATAAGACAGAAGATAATCAGCCTACTATGTTTTTGGCAGGCTTAAACTTCGGCGCGGGTACCTTTGATCCGAACAATAGTCGTGCACCGTCAACTATGACACTTTCTGAAACTTTTGCACGACAAGATGTTGCCACACTCGACAATAATGCCTTAAATATGTTGTATGGAACGCAAGGAGGTTTTGATGCCACAGAAGAGAAAACTGAGCCCGGATTTACTTATTCTTACGGCATCAATGGTGGTATGCGCTTGTATAAAAGGTTGATACTTAGAGGTGGAATTCATTACCTGCAAAGCAATACGGTTACTACAACATCTGGCTATTTTACCAGCCAGATTGATGGCACCCTAATACCAGCAATATCAAACAACTTTAGCAATGTCAATCAAAGAGTTATGTATCAAGACTCCCCTTCCTATAGGGTAAATAATTCCTATGAGTTTATATCTATCCCCTTAAAATTAGGGTATATGGTACTTGATGAAAAATTCAGTGTGACAGTTACTGCTGGTGTAGCTACTGATTTTTTCATAAGAGGACAGGTGACAAGTGATAACGAATATTTTACAAATATTGATAGCAGTCCCGGCGAAACTTCTCCATACAAATCAGCATATTTCAATGGATTAATTGGGACTTCTTTCGGATATCAATTTGCCAAAAGATATTCAATAATGCTTGAGCCTCAATACCGGACAGCATTGAATTCATTTACCAAAGACGGAAATTATATATCCAGTACCCCCAATACTTTTATGATAAGCTTTGGGCTTTTATACAATTTTCAGTGAGAATTTCAATTATTTTCTGAAGGTGTTACAACCTTGGAGACATTAACCGTGTCTTATATACATACAACCAAACAATTATATCATGACAACCAAAATATCAGACAGGAAGATCATTATCATCCAAATTGCCACTTTGTTGCTTTTAAGTACTTTGATTTTATTTATCTAAGATTAAAAGCAAAATGTTTAACAGGTTATGTAAAGTAAATTAGCTTCAGGAATATCATGGCAACTGAAACCACCACTTCCGTAGTAACCGGACTCAGTATTAAGACCAACATTCCTGAAGCAATTTATACCAAAAATCTGCTTTCGAACTTTATAAATTTCAAATTAGTTGTTATAGCGTATTTCAGCTTGATGAAGAAGTATGTCCAAAAAGCTATAGACAACGTTTGCAAGCATTCATAAACAAGGGACATAACCAGAACAAGCCTATATTAATGAAAAGGGAATGAAAGGTAGAAAACTAAATATTTTATTTAATATGAAAATGAACAATGCGATTACACGGTTTTTTGTAATAGCTGTAAGTATTATTTTGACATCGTGCTTTGGTCTTGATGATGATAGCGCTGCTGATGTTAGATTTTCATTTTTCGATTTTAAGGAAGATGCGCAGGGATGGACAGGTGACTTCGCAAATTACACGGAAGCAAGCAGAGTTAATTTACAACTGGAAGTGAATAGAACAGATATACCGGAAAAACTTGGGGATAGTAAGTCCATCAAGTTTTCGGTAAATAATCTCAATGAAGACCTTCTGATGTTTATGAAAAGGCAAGTTCAAGGACTGGATTCAAATGCTACTTACAAAATTGAATGCGAAGTTCGGCTAATATCAGAAATGATAACAGATACCAGCAATATTGAAGATTCAAAATCCATGATTTATTTTAAATACGGCAGTTCAAAAATTGAACCCGTAACAGAATTTATGGAAAATGATTCGAAGCATGAATTTAGTCTGGATGCAGGTGATGCCGACAAAGATGGCAGCGATCTGAAATTTATAGGCCGACTTGGTTTTCCTCAAAGTGCCGATCAGCCAAAAGTGCATAACATTACCAGCTACCATAAGCCGATTTTTGTACAAACTGACAATAATGGAAAGCTCTGGCTGGTATTTGGAATAGAAACCAAACATGATCTGCATATGTCATTTTATTTTGACACTATCGTGATCTATTACACCAAAGTTTAAAGAGGCTATTTCAAAAAGTGGATAGGGGGGTGTGGTAAGGGCATCGGATTAATTTCTGATGCCCTTAATTTTTATCCTTTATGACCAAAAGCATTGGATTTATATATGAGTAAGTTTGGAGCCATTGATTGGTTTTTTTTATTAAGAGTCACATCTAATTTTGTCAAGGTTTTATTTATACCTGAAGAAAACCTTTAGTTGGTTAGTTATAAAAGAGGAGTGGTAATTGTTTGTTGGTGATTAATTTTTTGAGCTTATGTCTTACAATAGAAAATTTAATATAGTGCTTCTAAATCTCTATTGCTATGCAGTAGAAGAATCGGGTTTTGACGATGTTTTTTTAAAGTTTAATAAAAAGAAAATATGGCCTGTAGATAAGTGCCAAATACCAGTGCGAGAGTCGACGATTACCCCGCTTGATGTTGAAATTGTTTCCATAGAACCGGGCGAAAACATTGAAGTAGAAGTTTGGGATTTTGATTATTTGTCACCAAATGATCTATTGGGCACATTTCACATAAAAGCAGATGCCGGTGGCCCATATTCTACTGACATGATTCAAAATACTGCCGAAACCACTAAAGCCAAATATACGCTTGAGTGGGAGGTGATTTAATCGCTTAATAACTAAGCTAAAATTAAGTGCTGGTAAAGCTCCAAAGCTTTATTTCTTTTCTTTAAGCACATATTCAACAAATTTTTCGCACAATGCATTAACCTCACCTGCCATAAATTCATCTCCGGTCGAGCTCAGGATGTTTTGAGCCAGTCCACCAAGTGAATCTATATAAAAGCGCTTCATTTCATCTACCTGCATCTCCTTAGTCCACAGATCTATGCGCAATGTGTTACTTTGTTCGTGATCCCACACGGCAATG
Source organism: Cyclobacteriaceae bacterium (assembly GCA_036788235.1). GTDB lineage: Bacteria > Bacteroidota > Bacteroidia > Cytophagales > Cyclobacteriaceae > JAFIEV01. The sequence continues at coordinate 4,716 of DAIQNU010000044.1, read as the reverse complement.
CTCACTGACTTTGTTTCGATAGGCAAGTCACCATCTGGATTATCAGAAGCAGCCCAGGTTATTTTCTCTGGAATTCTATTTTCATCTAAAGCAATCTCGAAAGATATATTGGATGTGTGCATGGTTTTTTATGATTTATCTAATATTATAAGGTATTAATTCAATTTCCTGAGTATTTCTTGTGCTATTATTCTGTCTTGTATTAGTTGCTTTTTTAGCAATTCCACACTATCAAATTTTTGCTCCTCTCTAATTTTATCATGTAGTTTCACTTTTATCTTTTTGTGATAGATATCATGATCAAAATCAAAAATATGTACCTCTATATTTCTGCTGGCTCCTGCCACGGTTGGTCTGTAGCCAATATTCATCATTCCTTTAAAGACGGCTTTCTCTATTTCAATAGAGACTGCATAGGTACCATCGGCTGGTATAAGCTTATGTGCAAAGTCAATCTGTATATTTGCTGTCGGGAATCCGATGGTGCGTCCTAGCTTGTTGCCGTCTACAACTGTTCCGTTCAGTTCATACGGTCGGCCTAGAAGTTCATATGCCGTTCGGATATCACCCTCAGCTAAAGCCAGCCTGATACGGGTGGAACTAACACCCATATTATCTATATCTTGCCTAGGAATTTCCTCGACTTCAAATCCAAAATTGGGGGCGTTGTTTTGCAGAGCTTCAAAACTTCCGGCTCGGTTTTTACCAAAGCGATGATTATATCCTATTATTAACTTTTTGGTGCCTATTTTTTCAACCAATATTTCCCGGACAAAATCATCAGAACTTATATTGGCAAATTCAGCTGTAAAGGGCACAATTAATAAATGGTCAAGACCGGTTTTTTCTAGAATTGCAGCTTTTTCTTCAATGGAATTAAGTAGCTTAAAAGGATTTTCTGAAGGATATAGCACCATCCTAGGGTGTGGCCAGAAAGTCAACAGAACTGATTCGCCTGCTTGTTTAGAACATAATTCTTTAAGTCGGGACAGGATTTTTTGATGCCCAATATGTACGCCATCGAATGTTCCACTCGTAACCACCGCATGTCGGAGTTTATCAAATTTTTCTATGCCATGGTATATGTTCATGCTGTGCAAACTTTCATTTATATCACAAAATATCAGTCGATCCGGTTTTGTACAATTGCACAATTTCATCAACCGTAGCGGCATCTTCAATTTTATAGCTGCCTATGCGTGTACGACGGAGCCCTTGCATGTAAGCACCTACACCCAGTTTTAGCCCAAAATCACGTACCCAGCTTCTGATATAAAAGCCTTTGGAACAAACAATTCTGAATTCAACCAAAGGTAAGTTGATTTGAGTTACCTCCAGGTCATAGATTACTACAGGTCGAGCCGCAAGTTTTACATCTTCGCCTTTGCGTGCATGCTCGTAAGCCCGCTTACCATCAATCCGTATGGCAGAAAATAGGGGAGGTGTTTGCATTATTTCACCATTAAAAGCTTTGGCGGCTTCCATTACATCGGCTTCTTGCAAGTGATCAATAGCTGTTTCGGAGTCAATTTCAGTTTCAAGATCAACCGAAGGGCGTGTTTTTCCTATAACCATGGTTCCGGTATATTCTTTTTCAAGTCCCATCAATTGATCAATCGTCTTCGTTTTTTTACCCGTGCATACAATCAAAAGGCCGGTGGCCAGTGGATCTAAGGTACCTGCATGCCCAACTTTTTTCTCGCGGAGTTGCCCTCGGAGGCGTTTTACTACATCAAATGATGTCCAGCCGACTTCCTTGTCTACCAGCAGTAATTTACCGGCTTGTTCATCGATCATAGCAGGTAAGCAATAATTGCCACAGTGCCAACAAGCAAGCAGTAAATAGAAAAATAAATGAGCTTACCACTGCGAACAATTTTTATCATAATGCTACAGGCGAACAAGCCGGCCAAAAAAGCAGCTATAAAACCAGCTGTAAGCGCTATGCCCGAAATACCATCTGCTATGGCAGGTTCTTCAATGAAATCTTTTACTTTGAGCAACGTAGCTCCAATAATGGGGGGCAATACCATCAGAAATGAGAACCGCGTTGCCTTGTCTTTGTCCACGCCCAGCATAAGTGCTGTCGATATTGTAGCTCCCGATCGGGATATTCCAGGTAAAATGGCAACTGACTGAGCAAGTCCTATAATAATAGCCTGTTTTAAGCCTACGTCACCATTGGATGGTTTTCTAAAATAGGAAAGTGCCAGTAATGAAGCCGTAACGATAAGCATACTGCCAACCAAAAGTAAATTTCCGCTGAAAAGGGCTTCTAATTGTTTTTCGAAGAGCAGGCCAATGATACCTACAGGTATCATCGAAACCAGTATGAGTAAGGCAAATTTCCAGGATTCATTCATTTCGAATGCTAAAAGACCTTTGAGTAGCTCAAAAATTGTTTTTCTAAATACGATCACCGTGCTAAGCGCCGTAGCTCCATGCACGATGATGGAAAAAAGTAAATTATCGGCAGTTTGGATATTGAGCAATACTTTGCCGATTTCGATATGGCCTGAACTGCTGACGGGCAAAAATTCTGTTAATCCTTGTACAATACCAAGGATTATCGCCTCAATTATACTCATTGATGAAATTATTCTGATTTATGAAAAATGGCAAAGAACTCTATAATGAATCCAGTCATGACTATGATAGGCCCAATGGTAATGCCAAGAAGCCCAAATCCATGGGTTTCTTTATCCTGCGTCATAATGAAAAAGCCGAGCGCCAGTGTAAAAATACCAGCCAGCATAAGTATATAATTCTTTTTCCCAAATGGAAGTTTTTTTTGATCACTCATAATATTATATCAGTAAAGTTCGTCAAGCGACATTTTTAAATATTTGTTGACGGCATTATAGGTGCTAATGACCATAATGAGCACGCCTGCAGTAATTAATAAAGCAAATAAAATTTGTAATTCTCTCGTGTCTTGCAATAGTTCCAGCTCAGGAATTTTCATGTTTGCGTAATTCAAAAGGCCGAAAAGTGCCGCAGAGGCTATTATACCAGCCACTGCACCATGCATCATAGACCTACGAAGAAAAGGCATAGTGATAAATGTGGAAGTAGCGCCTACTAGTTGCATGCTTCTAATCAGAAAACGCTGTGAAAAGAGTGCTAATTTTATGGTGTTGTTTATGAGTATGGTAATGGTAACCACCAAAAGAACAGCAAGCACCAAAAGCCCAAAACTTATTTTCGAAAGGTTTTTGTTGATAGCATCTACGAGGCTTTCTACGTAACTCACTTCATAAACACCATCGAGTTTTGCTAAGGTAGTTTTGGCCATTTTTAAACTATCTGCATGTTGCCATGTAGGATCAATATTGATCACAAAAGCATCGCGTAGAGGATTCTCCCCAAGGAACTGAATAAAATCTTCGCCGGTATCTTTGATGAAATCTTCTGCGGCTTTTTCTTTTGAAATAAATGTGACCAGAGCCTTGTCGTTTTCCTTGGCCACAAAGGGCTGACCGGAAATCATTCGCGTGAGTTTGATACGATCATTTTCAGTAGTGTATTTTTGCAAAAATACCTGCATCTGTATATTACTCCTTATGTTATCAGTCAGCTTGGTTGTAAAAAGCATAAGAATGCCAAACAACCCGATGACAAAAAGTGCTAACATCACACTGAGCACTACACTCACATATGGGTAACTGCCGAGATTCTTTTTACTCTTGTATTTGCTCACTGAAAATCTATTTCCCTATTTAAATATAGTATTTGTACAAAACTAAAAATAATCACGCAATCAGATGCATAAATCAACAGAATATTAAACTATCAATAGCTGTCCTTGTCTCGAAATTAAAGCATTAGTGCTTTGTTAAGAGGAAAGATTGATCCAATGTGTATTCAGAGCTGGATTTTCCTAAGATTATTTTCACGGATGTAAGCGACATCGTCTTGCCATTTGATTTTTATCCATACATCGTTTTGACTGAGTATCTCCACTCTATGGCCTTTATTGGCAATATCAATTAGTCCCGAGGCTGCAGAAGGGCCTTTCATAAGGTATGATGATGGCCGCTCAATAATGGCCATTTGTTGGCTAAGTCCAAAATTGTTGACCCAGAATACTACCACCAGAAGTATAATATACACAATGCCAAAAGCGATTGGTCGCTGTTTGGTTATTCTTTTTTGGTAGATCATCAAGGCAAAAACCAGCAAGATGATAGACATAATGCCCAGATAAAACTGATCTTGATACCTATGATAAATGTTCAGGAAAAACTGCATGTCGTCGTAGGTATATCCTGATAGTTTATGTTTTTCGCCCATTTCAGCCATTTTCTTAAGGGCTCGTTCGTCTGAGCTTTGCAAATAATACAAATTCAGATAATACAATGCCAAAGTATAGTCACCCAGGCCTTCTTTTATGTAGGCCATTTTTAACAACATCGCCGGCGAAATTTTTTTTCCTTTCAGTAAAATTCCATTGTAAATATCAAAAGATTGGGTGTACTGTGCCTCTTTAAAAAGAGAGTCTGCTACTTCCAGTCTTTCTCTATCCGTTTGTGCATTACATTCTAAGTAGTTGAAAGACAATACAGTAAAAAATAAAATTGTAAAAATTGAATAGCTCTTTTGCCTTTTTAACATATCCCGCTAAATTTGCAGTCCAATTACGGCAATAGGCCAAAAAAATGCAAGTTTAGTGCCTGATCTCGTAGCTCAGCTGGTAGAGCATCTCCCTTTTAAGGA
>DAIQNU010000043.1:941-14599 GCA_036788235.1 Cyclobacteriaceae bacterium | reverse complement strand
CTGCCCGCACCATTGCGAAATATACAAGGTGAGACCAAGGTCATACAAAGAGTTGCCTTTGAGATTGGCTGAATTCGGAACTGTATATCGCTATGAGCAAAGTGGTGAGTTGCATGGTTTAACCAGGGTTAGAGGCTTTACGCAAGACGATGCCCATATTTTCTGCACACCTGAGCAAGTAAAAGATGAGTTTAAAAAAGTAATAGATCTGGTGCTCTATGTTTTTGGGGCATTGGGTTTTAAAAACTTTACAGCCCAGATTTCACTTCGAGATACTGAAAATAAAGAAAAATACATAGGCAACGATGATGTATGGGAGCTAGCAGAGCAGGCCATTATCGAAGCTTCAGCAGAAAAAGGGCTCAATACTGTGACAGTAACCGGTGAGGCTGCTTTTTATGGCCCTAAGCTCGATTTCATGGTAAAAGATGCTTTGGGCAGAAGCTGGCAGCTTGGTACCATTCAAGTAGACTATAATTTGCCCAATCGATTTGCTTTGGAATATATTGGTGCCGACAACCAACGCCACCAGCCAGTGATGATTCATAGAGCACCATTTGGCTCCATGGAGCGCTTTGTAGCCCTGCTTATTGAGCATTGCGGAGGCAATTTTCCATTATGGCTTTCACCTGAGCAATATGCTATTTTGCCCATTTCAGAAAAATTTTCTGCGTACGCGCATGAATTAAATGGATTTTTAGAGCTACATGATATGGTAGGGTCAGTCGATAACAGAGATGAAAAGATTGGTAGAAAAATCCGTGATGCAGAAGTAGGGAAAGTTCCTTTTATGTTTATTGTCGGTGAAAAAGAGGCTGAGAGTAATACAGTGTCGGTACGTAGGAAAGGTCAGGGAGATGTAGGGTCATTTAATTTTGAGGAGCTAAAGACCTTTTTAAAGGCTGAGATCGCCCGAAGTATAGAAAGTGCGTAGAAAAATCAATAAGAATGAGGTTGTTATTGCATTTTTATTTTTGAATTGAAAAAAATTAATGATATTTGCACCCTTATATTTTATAACAACTAAAAGGAGGTAACAATCGCGAAACAGAACTTTACTGCCGGAGGTAGATTCAGAGGAAGGGTAGAAGAGCCCTACCGAGTGAATGACCGTATCAGAACACCAAAAGTAAGATTGGTGGGTGAGAATATAGAACAGGGTGTTTATAGCATCCAAGATGCCCTAAGATTTGCTAAGGAACAAAATCTCGATTTGGTCGAAATTTCACCCACAGCAGATCCGCCTGTTTGTAAAATTATCGATTATTCGAAATTTAAGTACGAACAGAAAAAGAAGCAAAAGGAAATAAAGGCCAAAGCACAGAAGACTGTATTAAAAGAAATACGATTTGGACCTAATACTGATGAACATGATTTCAATTTCAAATTGAAGCATGCCATTGGGTTTCTAAAAGAAGGAGCAAAAGTAAAAGCCTATGTACATTTTGTTGGTAGGACGATTGTTTTTAAAGAGAGGGGCGAAATTCTTCTTTTGAAATTTGTGCAGGCATTGGAGGAACATGCGAAAGTTGACCAAATGCCAAAACTAGAGGGGAAAAGAATGTCAATTATGCTTTCTCCGAAAGTAGTTAAGAAATAATTTAATTTTTAAATATATATAAAATGCCTAAAGTAAAAACTAAATCAGGCGCTAAGAAGAGATTTAAAGTAACGGGTACGGGTAAAATAATGCGTAAGCATGCATTTAAAAGCCATATTCTTACTAAAAAAACTACGAAGCAAAAGCGCCGCCTTACTCATGCAGGCTTGGTAGATAAAACCGACCTTGGCCGTGTAAGAGACATGTTAAATATCTAAAAGGTTATGTTAAACCAGGGATGAGGCTGAAAGTTCCTTAATCGGACGCCTTTACCAAAAACACTAAAAAGAAATGCCTAGATCAGTAAACGCAGTTGCCTCAAGGGCACGAAGAAAGAAAATTTTAAAAGTTGCCAAAGGTAATTTTGGCCGTAGAAAAAATGTATGGACGGTAGCTAAAAACACCGTTGAAAAGGGTTGGCAGTATGCTTACCGTGACAGAAAGACCAAGAAGAGAAATTTCCGTGCGCTATGGATACAACGTATCAATGCAGGTGCCAGAGAAGAAGGTGTATCTTATTCAAAATTGATAGGTGCACTTAAAGATGCCCAAATTGATCTTAATAGAAAGGTTTTGGCCGATTTAGCAATGAATCATCCAGCTGCCTTTAAAGCTATAGTGCAAAAAGTAATATAAAACTAAGCCATTTCATAGGCTTATTAAAGACCTGCTTTACAGTGGGTCTTTTTTTGTGTGTTATCTAGGTTTGGTTGACGTAGTATTTAGCTGTAAACAATGAGGTGAAAATGTTTACAGTAGGCTTTTTAACTATTGACTAGAATATTTTTTACCTCAATATGGCTACATTTTTCTGCCATATTTTATTCACTTTTTAAGCCTCTTTTTTTAAATGATTTTATTAATTGCATAATGCTAATATTTAATTTCACTGAATTGCGAAGTTATACCATGTAACGTTTTTTAGTGATTTGTAATTATTTAAGATCAAATCTGCTACTTTTTGTTTTTCAAATACATCAGGATTAATGCAAGGTTCGTAATATAGCGGTGATAAAATTAATATTTAGATAATATTGCCGCTATTAAAATTTACATATGGCAATTTTGTATCTTTTCCTCAAGTGAACTTTTTCAAACCTTGTAACTTTTAAACTTAAGTAATGTAAAAGAATTATTTGGACATTCCACTTGATAAGTTCACCGTATCTTTGATACATAATTAGAGCAAAGAAATATTCGAGACTTAGAGGTGATTTTTTAAACTGTTGAGATGTAAATATCTCATTTTAGTAAGAATTTAAGAGTTTCATAGGTTGTGGTTTAATGTTTGTCGGGGAGCCGCTTTTGCGGCTTTCTGACTTTTTGCTTATACCAATCCTTCCACATTTCAAAATCAATAAATTTTGTAATCAAACGTTTAAAAAGTGTCTTACAAAGTTCACTCTAGAAAGCTTAAAAGGCTGAAGATGGATAAGTAGTCTTGGGGGAGATAAATGTAGCGGGGAGCAGAATCGAACTGCCGACCTCAGGGTTATGAATCCTGCGCTCTAACCATCTGAGCTACCCCGCCGTAAAATGGAGTGCAAACATACAAATATCAAAATTTAAAGTCCAACAGTTTTTAGAAAATATCTTCTCTTAAATTTGGTTATATCCTAAAATCATTCGATTTTGAAGCAGGTATTGAATTATACAAACTTTATTGAAAACTTATTGATATGCAAAATGTAAAAGTCAATGATCTTTAATAAAATTTACTTAAGTCTTTAATCAATTTAAAATGACAGAAATGGGCAAAGCAAAGTTTACTTTTGAATATGAAATAAATGCTTCCCGCAAAATGTTGTATCCTTATTTAAGTTCAGCGAGCGGTTTAGCACAATGGTTCGCAGATGATGTAACTGTAAATGAAGACAAAGTTTTTAATTTTATCTATGATGATACAGATCATTATGCTAAGTTAACCATACAGCGATTAAATAATCTTGTGCGATTCGATTTTCTAAAAGAAAATGGATTATCTGAAACCGATATCGATGCAGATTATATCGAATTTAAGCTTGAAACCAATGAGTTAACTCAAACCACATTCCTTAAAATCACCGAATTTGCTGATTTTGAAAGTCCTGAAGAGCAAGAGGAGGTTTGGACGCACATGCTTAACACATTAAAGGAAATCGTCGGCGGTTGAATACTTTTTTTCATTAAATTATACAACTATTGCTTGGCTAAGAGTTATATGAGTTAATTTTGCTGTGGAAGGTGTACCATGAAAAAACTCGATAAACTAATTCTTTCATCCTTTTTAGGCCAATTTTTCCTTACATTTATTGTAGTGGTTTTTATACTACTGCTGCAATTTATGCTCAAGTATTTTGATGAGCTCGTTGGCAAAGATCTAGGTTGGGAAGTTTATTTGCAGCTAATCTTTTATTTCAGCATCAACATGACGACCAATGCATTTCCGCTGGCTGTATTGTTGTCTTCATTGATGACCTTTGGCAGCCTTGGAGAGCATTCTGAATTGACCGCAGTAAAAAGTGCCGGAATATCGCTCACGCGCACCATGTTTCCAATATTTTTCTTTTCGGTAATACTAACCGTAGTAGCTTTTTACAACAACAACTACATAGTCCCGAAAGCCAATCTAGAAGCTTTTACACTGTTGTATGATATTAAGCAAAAAAAACCCTCTATGGAATTAAAGGAGGGCTCTTTTTATAATGGTATTCCAGGGTTCAGCATCAAGGTCAATAAAAAATTTCCTGATGATGTTTCATTAAAGGAATTGATCATTTACAACCATACGGCTGGCAATGGCAATAAGCAAGTGATACTTGCTGACTCTGGACGTATGTACAATATGCTTGATGGTCGTTATTTGGTTTTTGAGCTTTTTAACGGCAATCGCTATTCGGAGGAGCCACCAAACAGAGCCAGAGCCAATGTACATACTATGCCGGCACCCTACTTTCGTAGCACATTTGATAAAACAAAAATGGTGTTTAGTCTGGCTGACTTTGATATGAAACGTACCCGAAAGGAGTTATTTCAAAGCAACAGGCTCATGAAAAACATAAAACAATTGAGATTTGATATCGACTCAATGAAGACTGTGTATGCAGCTAATGAAGCTGATGTGCGCAGGAATACCGTCCAGATTTTTAACTACCACATAGGAGATATTACCGGCAAAGACTCTATAAGGCGAAAAAGTAATCCTGTGCCAAGACCAATTAAATCTATAGAAGAGAAGAAATTGAATTTAAGTGATTCCGTAATTATTTCTGATAAATCAAGACTTCAGACTGCCAATACTAAACCCGATCGCTTACGCCAAAGAAGCCTTAAGAAATTACCCCCAACAGATTCATTAGCATTGAACGCTAAGGATAAAGCTCAACTAACAGATAGTGTAGCGCTCGACACCCTGAAGCTTACTGCCTTCTTAGATTCTTTACTACTAAATGATTCGCTATTTCGGGTATATTATGATAGTAGTGGCGACTCTTTGCTAATAGCCGATTCGTTGGCCATTGTATTGATGACCGATACCTTACCACCACCTTTGGAACCTTGGGAGAAAGTAGATAGCGTGATCAATAGCCCTGAATTACGAGCTGGAGCCTACCGTCAGGCCTTAAGCCAGGTTCGGTATGTTGGAAATAATATGACAGTTACAAGTGATCAATTGGAGAGATTGCAAAGAGAAATCAATTTGAATGAAATAGAACGGTATAAGAAATTTTCCTATGCCTGTACTATTTTAATTATGTTTTTTATTGGGGCACCTTTAGGAGCTATAATAAAAAAAGGAGGCCTCGGGCTTCCTGTGCTGCTTTCGATATTCTTTTTTATACTTTTTTATGTAATATCTATGTCGGCTGAAAAGTGGGCACGTCAAGGCCTGGTCAATAATATTTTTGCCGTTTGGTTGGCGAATTTAATTTTACTACCTATAGGTTTTATTTTTACCAAAGGGGCAAGAAATGATGCCAGACTATTTGAGGCTGATTTGTATCATGTTTTGTGGATGAATTTTAAGAATAAATTGCAACAGTTCAAGGCCAAGGTTTTTTCGCCAAAACGGTAATTTAAGTTTTGAGCTTAAGGATTTTATATCTAATTTTGCGCAATTATATTCACTATTAAACAGTTTTGACTAAGCATGTATTTAACGAAAGAAAAAAAATCTGAATTATTCGAGAATCATGGCCGGTTAAAATCAAAGTCTGACACAGGTTCGCCAGAATCTCAGATTGCGCTTTTTAGCCATCGGATCAATCATCTCACCAATCATCTTAAAACCAATAAAAAAGACTTTTCCACCAGACTTGGCTTACTAAAGCTTGTGGGTAAGAGAAGAAGCTTACTTGATTATCTGGTAAAGGTTGATATTGAAAGATACAGATCTATTATTACCGAATTGAATATCAGAAAATAATTGTTTTTACGAGGGAGCTTGATCTAAGCTCCCTCTTTTTGCTCTTCTTTTCTTCATGCTCCTCTATTTATTAATTACACACTTGTAAGAATACCTATGTTAACCAATGTTATAACAAAAACCATTCAATTAGCAGACGGACGTACTATTACCATTGAAACTGGTAAACTGGCAAAACAAGCCGATGGCGCTGTCGTAGTTAGAATGGGCAATACCATGCTTCTCGCAACCGTGGTATCATCTGAAGAAGCGCGCGAAGGGGTTGATTTCCTTCCTTTATCAGTAGATTATCAAGAGAAATTTGCATCAGCAGGTCGTATACCTGGTGGGTTTTTAAAGCGTGAAGGTCGTTTATCTGATCACGAAGTGCTCATTTGCCGATTGGTAGACAGAGCCATTAGACCATTGTTTCCGGATGATTATCATGCCGAAACACAAATCAATATCATGCTGATATCAGCTGATAATACAGCTATGCCTGATGCATTGGCAGCATTAGCAGCTTCAGCAGCGCTTTCAGTTTCTGATATTCCTTTTGCGGGACCAATCTCTGAGACAAGAGTTATATTGGTTGATGGCCAATTTTATGTCAATCCCGGAGCTGCTGAAATAGCCAAGGCCGAACTTGATATTATTGTGGCCGCAACAATGGATAATATATTGATGGTAGAAGGGGAAATGAATGAAGTGCCAGAGCAAGTATTGCTAGATGCACTGCAATTTGCCCATGATGCTATCAAACTACAATGCCAGGTTCAAATTGAACTCACCAAAGAAGTAGGTAAAGAAGTAAAACGCGAATATTCGCATGAGAATAAAGATGAAGATCTTAAGAAAGCTCTTTTTGATGCTTACTATCAGCGGTACTACGATGTAGCAAAAGGCAAGTTGCCTAAAAAGGATCGTAGTAGTGGTTTCAAAGCAATTAAAAACGAATATATTGAAAGCTTACCAGAAGATCATGAATTGGATCTTTCAATGGTATCAAGGTATTTTCATGATATAGAAAAAGAAGCTGCCCGCAATCTTGTTTTACAAGAAGGCTATCGACTCGATGGCAGAGCAACAACAGATATCCGTTCAATATGGAGTGAGATTGATTATTTGCCTTCTGCACACGGCTCTGCTGTATTTACGCGTGGTGAAACACAATCGCTTACAACAGTAACATTGGGTACAAGACTCGATGAGCAAATGGTAGATGGTGCTATGCATTCTGGAGCTAATAAGTTTATGCTTCATTACAATTTTCCAGCTTTTAGTACAGGAGAAGCGCGACCCAACCGTGGACCCGGAAGACGTGAAGTTGGACATGGTAATCTTGCACTCAGAGCTTTGAAAAAAGTTATACCTCCGGTTGCAGAATGTCCTTACACTATTAGGGTGGTATCAGACATTCTGGAATCAAACGGATCATCTTCCATGGCTACCGTTTGTGCTGGTTCGCTTGCTTTGATGGATGCTGGTATTAAAATTAAGGCACCAGTTTCTGGAATAGCTATGGGCATGATCTCAGACAGTAAGACTGGAAAGTATGCTATTTTGAGTGATATTCTAGGCGATGAAGACCATTTAGGGGATATGGACTTTAAAGTTACGGGTACTGAAAAAGGGATTACAGCTTGCCAAATGGACATCAAAATTGATGGTTTATCTTACGAGATTCTTGGTAGTGCGCTTGAACAGGCACGTCAGGGTCGCTTGCATATTCTTTCTGAAATGCAAAAGACCATAAGCAAGCCTAATGAAGAAATGAAACCTCATGCACCTCGTATGGTTACCTTTGTGATTAACAAAGAATTGATTGGTGCGGTAATTGGACCAGGTGGAAAGGTAGTTCAGGAAATACAAAGAGAAACAGGTGCTACAGTTGTTTTAGAAGAAACAAAAGAAGGTGGAGTGGTAAGTATTTTTGCCTTTAATAAAGAATCACTTGATGCTGCACATAAAAGAATTAAAGCCATAGTAGCAACTCCTGATGTTGGAGAAACCTATGATGGTATCGTTAAATCAGTACAGCCTTTCGGCGCTTTTGTTGAATTTATGCCAGGCAAAGAAGGTTTATTGCATATTTCTGAAATCAAATGGGAAAGACTGGCCAGCATGGATGGTGTGCTTGAAATTGGAGAAGAAATAAAAGTGAAATTGCTGGAAGTCGATGCTAAAACTGGTAAATTTAGACTTTCACGAAAAGCTTTAATACCTAAACCTGAGCAAAGTAGATAGGCGATTGTAGATTAGATATATTTTGAGGGTTTTCTCAACAATAGACATTTGTTTGTGTTTATGTTGAAGGAACAACCTAAATGAATTATTTGAGAAAATTTTAGCCCATGAGACAACTCAAGATAAGTAAGCAAATCACTAATCGGGAAAGTCAATCTCTTGATAAATACTTACAAGAAATTGGCAAAGTTGATCTTTTAACCGCAGACGAGGAAGTAACACTTGCCAAACGAATTAAAGAAGGTGATCAAATGGCTTTGGAGAAACTCACCAAAGCCAATTTGCGTTTTGTGGTATCTGTTGCCAAACAATATCAAAATCAAGGACTTACATTAGGCGATTTAATCAATGAAGGAAACTTGGGTTTGATAAAAGCAGCTCAGAGATTTGATGAAACCCGCGGATTTAAATTTATATCCTATGCCGTTTGGTGGATCAGGCAATCTATTTTGCAAGCATTGGCAGAACAATCACGGATCGTACGTTTGCCTTTAAACAGGGTGGGTTCATTAAATAAAATATCTAAAACCTTTTCGGAGCTAGAACAAAAATACGAAAGAGAGCCTTCTCCAGACGAGCTGGCTGAAGTACTTAAAGTAACTACCTCGGAGATAGTCGATACAATGAAAATCTCAGGTAGGCACGTTTCGATGGATGCACCGTTTGCACAAGGAGAAGAAAATAGCTTGTTGGATGTACTCGAAAACGATTTGGAAGAAACGCCAGACAGTGGTCTAATGTCTGATTCTCTGAGAAGAGAAGTTCAACGTACTTTATCTACTCTTACGCCTCGTGAAGCTGATGTTATTACATTGTACTTTGGTTTAAATGGAGAGCATTCCATGACTTTGGAAGAAATCGGTGAAAAGTTTAACCTGACACGAGAACGAGTAAGGCAAATAAAAGAAAAAGCTATAAGAAGGCTTAGGCATACCTCAAGAAGCAATTCCCTAAAACCATATTTGGGGTAATACATAAAAAGATAGAAGGTCTCCAAAGAGACCTTTTTTTGTAAACAACTATAGAATTGTGACGTTTATAAATTAGTGTTTTTCAATTTGTGAATTTACTTTTGCACAGAATATGTATAAGTGTAAATTCAATTTTACTTTATAATTATTCAAAGTTTTTCAATGGTCATGGTTGGCCTCACATTATTGAAAATTCATGCCTTAAAGCAATTAATACTTAATTATTTTATTTCAAAATGAGCAAAGATACAATCGACGTTTTAATACTTGGGTCTGGGCCTGCTGGATATACAGCAGCTATTTATGCTTCAAGAGCCGGATTAAATCCAGTTTTATATCAAGGAAATCAACCTGGTGGGCAGCTGACCATCACCAACGATGTGGAAAACTACCCGGGATATCCAGACGGTATAAATGGCCCCCAAATGATGGTTGATTTTCAAAAACAAGCAGAACGGTTTGGAGCCGATGTGAGAATTGGTTTGGCGACTTCTGTCGATTTCAAGAAGTATCCTTTTGAAGTGACCATTGATGAGGATAAAATATTAAAAGCCAACTCGGTTATTATATCTACTGGCGCCTCGGCTAAGTGGCTTGGATTAAAATCAGAAGATCGACTTAATGGTAAGGGTGTTTCTGCTTGTGCTGTTTGTGATGGTTTTTTCTTTAGAGGTCAGGAAGTTGCTGTAGTTGGAGCCGGAGATACAGCTGCAGAAGAGGCGACCTATTTGGCTAAGCTTTGCAAAAAAGTCCATATGATCGTTCGTCGTGACGAAATGCGCGCCTCAACAATTATGCAAGAACGAGTGAAGAAAATGTCTAATATCGAAATTCATTGGAATACAGAGACATTGGAAATACTTGGTGAAAATGAAGTTGAAGGTGTAAGAGTGATTAACAATATAACCAAGGAAGAATCAACATTGGATGTTACCGGTTTTTTTGTTGCCATTGGTCATAAACCTAATACAGATATTTTTAAAGGTTTTATTGATATGGACGAAAATGGTTATATAAAAACTGTGCCTGGTACCTCACGAACAAATATAGAAGGTGTTTTTGCCTCAGGTGATGCTCAGGATCATGTTTACAGGCAAGCTGTAACGGCCGCAGGTACCGGCTGTATGGCCGCACTTGATGCCGAAAGGTGGTTGGCTGCCCGCGAAGCAGAATTGGCCTGATTGAGAAGATTTACAAACCAAACCCTGACTTTTACCTAAGCCGGGGTTTGGTTTTTTATTATTAAATAAATCCGATCTTTTGATCAATTGCTACGGATGATTATATTTTTATGCTTCTGGTATTAGTAAAAGCTTGATTGTTGACTTTTCGAATCTAAATCCCTAGGGCTCAAAACTAAATTTATACAAAATGAAATTGGATATTTTGATTTTTGCTTCTCACTCTGATGATGCCGAGTTGGCTTGTGCAGGTACCATTGCGGCACAAGTAAAAGCCGGGCATAGGGTGGGCATAGCCGATCTTACCAAAGGAGAACTGGGAACCAGGGGTACACCGGAGATACGAATGCAAGAAGCAAAAGCCGCAGGATCGATTTTACAACTTTCTGCAAGAGAGAACTTAGGATTTGAGGATGGTTTTTTTGTTAATGATCGAGCGCATCAATTGAAAATTATCCAAACGATTCGAAAGTACCAGCCTGAAATAGTTTTTGCTAATGCCATCAGTGATAGACATCCCGATCATGGAAGAGCGGCTGATTTGGTGAAGCAATCAGTTTTTTTATCAGGTCTCAAGCAAATCTCTACAGACTTTGATGGCAAGCCACAGCAAGCATGGCGACCGAAGGTTATGTATCATTATATCCAGAACGACTATATTGAACCTGATTTTATTGTCGATATATCTGATTTTTGGGAGGTGAAACTTAATGCCATAAGGGCTTACAAATCTCAATTTTATGATCCAAATAGCAGCCAACCAAATACTTTTATTTCTTCACCCGAGTTCCTTGATTTTCTTAAAGCACGTGCTATCGCTATGGGTCATAGAATAGGAACTAAGTACGGAGAAGGCTACACGATAAATAGAACTTTGGGCGTGAATAATGTTTTTGATCTTATATAATTTCAATTTATTTACTATATAAAATTGCATTTTATAGCATTAAAGGTTATTTATGTTATCAAAATATAGCGTAATTCTCACTACATTTTGAATGTGATATTTTTACTTGGATGTATTTTACATTTTTAGATCCTCGTAATTCAAATAAATAATCTAAGCATGTACACCATTAAATCTAAATGTATAGAATGCGGGGTAGAAATGTCGGGAAGAGCAGATAAAAAGTTTTGTTCAGATCATTGCAGAGCTAATTATAATAACAAACTCAATGGTGAGGTCAACAATTATATGCGCAGGGTTAATAGGATTTTGCGTAAAAACCGTAGGATACTCACTGACTTAAATCCCAAAGGAAAAAACACTGTTCACAGAGAAAGATTGTTTGATAAAGGATTCAATTTTGGCTTTTTTACAAACACCTACGTCACGCAAAAAGGTCGTGTATATTATTTTTGCTATGAGCAAGGTTATGTCGACAATGGTGACGGATTTATTACTATTGTGCAAAGAATTGAAGCATTTGAATAAATGCATGCTTCCATCAAAATTATCAATTCTTTATTATCCAAAATCCTCAATCAATTACTTTTCAACCATTTGTTCTCTAATAGCCCTGAATTCTGTACCTGGTTTGTACTGTGGAAAGCTACGATCTTCGCTTAATTTATACCCAATGTAAAAGATGAGTTTCAGGTCTTGTACCGCCCCATCCAGATCCCAATTCGGATCGTAGGTATCATCTACTGTATGGTAAATATTGGCATTGAAGTTCGAAGTTTGTTCGCTCAGCCAATCCTTACCTTTTTCTACATGCTCTGTCCCTTGTTTTAAGTATAGCATAGGCACGCCTTTTTTGGCGAAATTGAAATGATCAGAACGATAAAATCCGCCAGCCTCCGGTTTCTGATCTGGCTTTACGCTACGCGATTGAAGTTTCGAAGCCTCGAATAAATACTCATCTAACTCAGATAGTCCATACCCCACAGCTATAATATCATTTGTAGGTCCATATACATTCAACATGTCTATATTTACTCCGGCGACCACCTTATTCATAGGAAAAATCGGATTTTCTGCGTAGTATTTTGAACCTAGAAGTCCTCTTTCTTCGGCCGTTACCGGAAGAATAACTACACTTCTTTTTGGGCCATTTGGCAATGCCTTAAATGCACGAGCTAATTCGATCAATCCTGCAATACCTGTAGCATTATCCTGAGCGCCATTGTAAATCAAAGTTTCGTCCTGAATATTTTCCGAGCCAAGATGATCCCAATGACCCATGAAAAATAGATATTCGTCAGGATATTCTGTTCCTTTAATTAGACCAGCTACATTGTTCGATACCGATGATTTCCATTTATTTTTAACTTCAATTGACATTTTGGCTCCTGTGGCTATTGCTGTGAAATCTCTTTTAGTGGCTGCGATTTTCAATTCCTCCAAGTCCATGCCGATACTTCCAAAGAGTTTTATGCTTGCATCGTAACTAAGCCAACCTTCAAAAGCGCATTTCGATGCATTCCCATCATCCATGGCTAGATCATACATAGTACCCGACAAAGCTTTTTGTACAACAGCCCAACCATAGCTCGCAGGCGCAGTCTCGTGAACAACCAACACTGCCGTAGCACCTTGTTTGGCAGCTTCTTCAAACTTATATGTCCAGCGTCCGTAATAGGTCATCATTTTGCCAGTGAATAGCGTAGAGTCTTCGGAAGTAAACCCGGGGTCGTTAACTAGCACCACTACAGTTTTGCCTTTTACATCAATATTTTCGTAGTCATTCCATTGGTATTCAGGAGCAACAATACCATATCCTGCAAATACCACCTCACTGTCAGATATTTGTATATTTTCAGTAAGATGCGGTGAAGCACCAACAAACTCATTGGAAAGTTCGAGTTCAAGGCTTTTTCCAGTGAGCTTTATTTGCATGGTTTTTTGCACATCTGATTCAATCTCAACCAGCGGCACTTCCTGTACATAGCTGTCACCATTGCCAGGCTCAACGCCTAATTCTTTAAATTGATCAATAATGTATTCGATAGTTTTAATTTCGCCTTCGGATGCAGGTGCGCGACCACCAAATGCATCTGATGACAAAGTTTCAATATGCTGATGCATCTTAGTTATGGATATTTCGCTCGCGGCTTTTTCAAAATCATTTTCTGCTTGAGGTTGGCAACCTATTAAGCAGAAAAACATACATACAATAAAAAGCGGCAGAAGTAAAAGTTGTGTCTGTCTTCGGTTGTTTTTTAAATTGGAATGCATAGGTCTTAAACTGATATGTATTTGCAATTAATTGAGAATAGTTTTTTTTGAAGAAATATAAGAAGATATTCAAGGTTAATTACCTAGTATTTCT
>DAIQNU010000043.1:0-931 GCA_036788235.1 Cyclobacteriaceae bacterium | reverse complement strand
TCATAGGAGGCTTTTGTAGCTGCTTTGCTGGCTTGATCTGCTTCCGGGTCATCGCCTATACGCATGTAGGCATGTCCAGCCCCAGGATAAATCACATATTCATATTTTTTATTATTCGATTTCATCAAGGCTTCAGATTTCTCTATGGTAGCATTAACCCGCTGGTCGTTTTCACCATAAAAACCGTAGACAGGCGCATGGATCCTGGCTATATCTGCTGCATCCATTGGACCGCTCCCATAAAAAACAAAGGCATTTTTAATTTGACTACTATTAGTGGCAAATCGAAATGATTGCCCGCCACCCCAGCAAAATCCTACCACACTTACCTGACCATTTGAACCGTTTGCTTTGGATATATATTTTACAACTTGTTGTAAATCATTGGTAACCTGATCGGCATCAAGTTGATAGATGGCATTTCTGGCTGCATCAGAATTTTCAAATGTGCTCGTTTTTTCATGATTTTCATCAAAATCAGAAAGTAAGTCCGGAGCAATGGCCAGGTAGCCTAAAGCCGCCATTTGATCAGCAAAACTTCTTACCCAGTCAGTTAAACCTCTATTTTCATGAATTACCACAACCGCTTGGGCATCTTTGGCCACTTCGGGATAGGCTACAAAGGCATGTACATTTCTCTCTTTTGAAGCTATCTTCACCCATTCATGATGCCGTGGCGAATTTTCTAATTGTTGAATGGCATATTCTTGTGCTGGTAAAATATGTGAAAGACAAAGCAAAATGAATGAGAACATAATTAGTTTCATAGCTTATAGATTAGTTGTAGCAAATAAAATATCTGGAACAGCAAATGTAACTAATTTTTGTAGGAAGTGGTTTTAATATACTTGCTTTGCGGATGTAAACGGTTTCATTCCATTCCTTAATAACCATTATTGGCTAAAGCCGAAAAGGAATTTAATTTTAAACC
>DAIQNU010000042.1:0-14801 GCA_036788235.1 Cyclobacteriaceae bacterium | reverse complement strand
TTTAAATATACAGGGTCATTTATCAGACAAACTTTGATTCTTCCTACTTTCAATAAATAAACTGACTATTTTTTTATAAACAGCGATGCTAAATTACATAAATAGCCGTTTGCTTATTGATTTAATATGAGCTAAATATTACAGCAACCATGTTACCAAGAATAATCATAAGCATAAGCGAATCTTTTCAAGCTTATGACTAAATTGATGCTTTTGGTTTCTTTATTTTGCAAAAAAATATTCTTTGCATCAGTCTGGTTCAGAATTTGCAATGATGTAACCATATATTTTTATAAACAAAGCTAATTTCAAACACCTATGAGATTTCTTTTATTGTTGAGCACATCTTTAATTCTCTCACAATTTTCAGAAGTAACTGCCACACCGGCAGATTCACTGGGAATGGTACAGGATAGCCGGGGATCGTTCATAAGGCATGAAGTTGAAATAGGTCAGACCTTATTTGCTATTTCAAGAAAATACAATGTGAAGGTGTCAGAAATCACTGATCTGAATCCGGAAGCTGCCAAAGCTTTGCGCGCTGGCGAAGTGTTATTGATTCCACTCAAGCCAGCCGTTAATCAGGTGGTAAAAACGAATGGATCTGGTGGCATTCAATATCATACAGTTCAGCCTTCGGAGACTTTATATTCAATATCAAGACAATACAATTTATCGCTCAATGAACTTCGTGAATTAAACAATTTGTCGGGCGATGCATTATCTCCAGGAGATCGATTGGTTGTTGGTAAGAAATCTACTACCTCCAATGAACCTATAAAACAAATATCTGATACTCCTGAATTCAAGTCCAGGGAAATCGTCAAGAAAGGACAAACCCATGAGGTTCAAGCCTCAGAAACTCTATATGCCATTTCGCGAATGTATAATGTGCCAGCCACCGATATTCAAAAATGGAATGGACTAAGCGGAGCACAATTGAGTATTGGACAAGTGATTTATGTTTCTGAACCAGCCATTATGGCCATTTCTGAAAAGCCAACAACCACCACACCTCAGCGTGTAGAAGATACTACCTTAAGTGTGCGAGCACCAAAAGAGCCACCCACAAAAAAAATTGAGGATGTAGATGTAAAGAGAATTAGTGAAAACGGCATGGCGGAGAATATAGGCGGTTCATCAGACAGTCGCAAATATTTGGCTTTGCATCGCACAGCACCGGTTGGTACAATAATTCAGGTGCGCAATGATACCAATGATCAGAGTGTATTTGTGCGGGTAATTGGTCGTATTCCCAATACAGGTGATAATGCAAAAGTACTCATCAAATTGTCAAATATGGCCTACGAGCGTCTTGGCGCTGTAGGTGATCGTTTTCCGGTAACCATTTCTTATATCCCCTGATTTTTCGAATTTGTGCCAAAGAAACTATCTATTGAGGCATTGAGGGCATACCTTGATGCACAGGTTGAAATCTATAATTGTCCGGAATTTATCGAAAAAGATCCGATTATTATTCCGCACGCTTATAGTCGAAAAGAAGATATTGAGATAAGCGCATTAATGGCAGCAACCTTGGCTTGGGGACAGCGAACCACGATTATAGCGAAATGTCGATCGTTTTTTGCCATGATGGACAACCAGCCTTATGACTTCATCATGAACCACTCTGAGAATGATCTCAAACCTTTTGAGCAATTTAAACATAGAACCTTTAATGCTACCGATGCCCTGTATTATATCTATTTTTTAAAGTACGTATACAATCGCTACAAGTCATTAGAAGAATTATTTTCTACCGGTGTGGCAGCTTCAGAAAACATAGGTTCCGGATTGCAGCGATTTCGAGATGAATTTACCAGTCTTGAAGTATTCCCACATCGCAGTGGTAAACATGTTTCCAGTCCCGATAGCAAATCGGCTTGTAAGCGCTTGTGTATGTATTTGCGCTGGATGGCCAGAAAAGATAACCGGGGGGTCGATTTTGGCATTTGGCATTCAATAGATCCTTCAAAATTGGTGTGCCCTTGCGACGTTCATGTTGATCGGGTAGCACGTAGGCTGAGCCTTATCATGCGCAAGCAGCTCGATTGGCAAACTGCTCTTGAGCTTACAAATAATTTAAAAAAACTTGATCCGGCAGATCCGGTTAAATATGACTTTGCGCTGTTCGGCTTAGGCTTGTCTGAAAAGGCAGGTCTGCTATAAAAAAATGTAAAACCTTACTTCGAAGTCCATACAGAGGGATTTTCGCGCCAGGAATTCAGCAATTCCAGATCTTCCTGCTTCACATACCCACTATTAACCGCCTGCTCGAGCATTACACTATAATCACTCAATGTGTAAAGCGGTAAATCTGCGGCTTCAAAATTAGTTGTGGCAATAGGAAATCCGTAAGTAAAAATGGCCACCATGCCCAACACTTCAAAACCTGCTTTTCTTAGCGCCGTAGCTGCTTGTATGGAACTCCCGCCAGTAGATACTAAATCTTCAATGACCACAACTTTTTGACCGGGTGTTGTTTTTCCTTCGATTAAGTTTTCTAGACCATGTCCTTTTGGTTTGCTGCGTACGTATATAAAGGGCAGGTTCATTTTATCAGCTACCAATGCACCTTGAGGAATTCCCGCAGTGGCTACCCCTGCAATGGCTTCAGCATTTTCAAATTTCTCATAAATAAGGCTGGCCAGATCTTCCTTGATACCACTCCGCACCTGAGGATAGGACAATGAAAGCCTGTTGTCGCAATATATAGGAGACTGCCATCCTGAAGCCCAAATAAAAGGCTTAGCTGGGTTTAATTTAATGGCTCCTATTTCTAGCAACATGCTGGCTACTTTCTTGGCTGTGTTCATCTTTATTATTTGTTTTGGATAATTTAATTCTGAAAGCGCACAAAAATAGTAAATATAATTTTGCACATTGAATTAATTCTTTTTCTTGCGCCTGATTTGAATTTAAGATGGCATGAAAATTTTCATACATGGTATTTCAGTTAGTATTTTTTCAAAGCACGACTTGCTGGAAATAGATCTTTATGACCACATAATAGATAACAAAGTTACTAAAGTATCACTCGAAACGTTGGCCGGTAGGGTTTTGATTGAAAATGCTTCGCTCTCTCAAACGGATGCTTTGCTCAAATCCATTCGCGACAATGGGCATGCAACATTAAAATCACTCACCTTGTCTGTTAAAGATTATAATGTCACGGTTGATCATATCAAGCATTTATTTACAATTATAAAGGCAGCTGGTGGTTTAGTACTGAAAGACCGTAAGGCATTGTTTATCTACAGATTTAAGCGTTGGGATCTGCCCAAAGGAAAACTTGAAAGTGGCGAATCGCCAAAAGATGGCGCTGTAAGGGAGGTGGAAGAAGAATGCAATATCAAAGTAAGACTCGAGGAAAAAATTTGCAACACCTGGCATACATACAAGAGCAATGGAAAGCGGATTTTGAAGAAAACCTCCTGGTACACTATGGTGTGCATTGATGATTCGAAAATGAAGCCTCAGTTAGAAGAAAACATCGAGGATCTTCGGTGGATGGATATTGAACAGCTAAGGTTAATTTTAGACAATACATACCCATCAATAGCACATGTGATGGATCAGTATTTCAATTTACATCATAATTCGTAAGGCAAATAGTCACGGACATCACCTCCATAACGATGTACTTCTCTGATAATCGAGGAGCTAATGAAAGCCAACTCTGGTGAAGTAATAAGAAAAATAGTGTCGAGATTATTATTCAGGTGTTTATTTACCTGGGCTATGGTGTTTTCGTATTCGAAGTCTGTAGTATTTCTTAAGCCACGCAAAAGGAATGAAGATCCAAATTTATTGGCTAGTTCTGCGGTGAGCTCATCATAGGTAATTACATCTATGGCAGGCATATCTTTATAGGTTTCTCTGATTTTACCCAACATAAAATCAATATCGAAATACCGTCTTTTAGCACTATTGTGCCCAACGGCTATTACGATTTTATCAAATATTTTTAAGCCACGCATTACAATGTCGTGATGACCTCGGGTAAAGGGATCAAAAGAGCCTGGGAATAATGCTACTTTTTCAGAGGGCATATTTTAATTCGCCTGATTTTGATAAAATACATCGAGGTATTGATGATCAGCAATTTCATCGAAAACCCAACCAAATTTGAGGTGATTTGGCCTTTCTCCAAATTCCAGATTATTGATTACTTTTTTCAATGATTCGAAATGCGGCGTTTTATCGCCTAAATATCCGTAAATAAGGATTTTATCGGATTTGAGATCAATATTAAGCTCTGAGGCAGCTATTTTTATAAATCTAAGATAGTCCTCAAATTTTTTGATAGGATATTGATTATAAAAAAGTAACCTGCTTCCTGAAGATGCGCTTACATGCATGGCAAAGCGATCGATATATACTATGACGGCTTGATGGCTCTCTGCTTTTCCTTGAACCGCGCCTTTAATAAGGGCTGAACTTTGATGCGCGTATTTTACGGTATGTCTAGGATAGGACTGATTAAAAAAATCGATTAATACGTTGGGTACCGCAAATACATTTACTAAACCAGCAGGATCAATTTCAGTGTTCAGGATTAAGTCATTACTGACATCAAAATCTGCATTGAGACTTAAGAAATAATTTGACATCTCATCAGAAAAAAGATCAGCAGGCACTTGGGTAAATTTTCGATTTTTAAATGAAACGTTCACCTGATTCCAAAAACCAGCTTGCAGGCAATGGTGATCATTAAAAAGCTTTCTTAAAAGATCTATTTTTTCTGTGAGGCTTTCAGTTTCCGCCACCATGAAATCTTCCAGCAAAACAGGTCTTTGTTCTTGATTGTCAATGATAAAGAGTTGCATATCTCGAATACCCATAAGAATAAACAGGTTATAAAATTCTAACCTGTCTATTTCAAATTTAGGATCTTTTATTTCCTTGAGTATGCGATATGGTTTTTCCGAAGATATAGCCAATACTAATTATTTTATTCCCAATTTCCACTTGTTGATACATCTACCCTGGATCCTACACGCAAGGCTCGTTCATTCTTATTTTTTTTCCTTTTGGGGTTTACAGGTTCTGTATCTGTTACTTCAAATACATCTACTGTTACATTACCTTTTAATATTTTACCCGCAAACATTTCAAATTTCTTCTGCGATTTTGATCCCGGCAAATAAGGAAGGTTCCTGATATCAGGAATTCTGTCGTAAGTGATCAAGGCAATGTTATCGTTGGTACGAACAGGCATATTTTCTACACTATATACTTCTGCAACTTCGCCGGCAGTAGGGGATACGAGTTTGATTTTGCGTCCACGTTCGTTTTCTACAACAGCAATTACATCACCTCTTTTGACTTTTTGACCTTTCGTGA
Source organism: Cyclobacteriaceae bacterium (assembly GCA_036788235.1). Taxonomy (GTDB): domain Bacteria; phylum Bacteroidota; class Bacteroidia; order Cytophagales; family Cyclobacteriaceae; genus JAFIEV01. The sequence goes on along the minus strand of DAIQNU010000042.1, from coordinate 9,455 downwards.
CACCAATTTCGTCTACGATTCCGTTACCAACACTGTTTATAAATTCTTTAACAACAAAAAGCGAATCTTTAACTGGCACCTGGCCAATGGTATCGATAAATGTGGTAACCTCTTCGCGACCATATGATAGTATTTCGATTTTCTCTCTTCTATTGGTTATGTAGATATTTCCAGTATCAATAAAAGCAATCAGTGTATCCCAGTCGCTTGTATATTTTCCTTTGGCACCAAGATATGCCACCTGAGCATCTCGCACCATTTGCAACTTGGCTATTACTAATTTCTCCTGCGTTTCTACAAAATTATCTTCATCGATCTTGAATTTGATGCGATGTACGAAATAAGCAGCCAATAAAATAGCTACTAAAAAGAAAAGTATTGATGTGATTTTAACCCATTTCATGTTTATACCATTTATTTTTTGCAGTCAAAAGGAATTTTTTATCTATATCTAAAGCTTATAAATATTTATGAACGAAAATATGAGCTTGATTTTCTATCATGTTTTCAACAATACTATGATTAGAATTTCTGCAATTATAAGTATTTTAGGATTTAAATAATAATTTATTTAGAGCCTATTTTATTCGGTCATCAAATAAAAAGTAGCCTTTCAATGTCAAAATCTCATCAGGTTTAGCGCTACATTTGAAAATATTGTGATAAGCATTCTCTTCATCATCTTTGATAGCAGCAAAAGGCACAAATTGTACATCTTTAATAAGTTGTTTTTCTTGATGTAGCTCCGGATCGGTGCCTGTTACTAAGTTGCCTCCTAAAATATGTACCTGATAAAATAATTCGATAGCATGAAGAGGAGGTGCTAAAAATTCATGCACGCACACAAAATCGCCTGTTTTCACAATCAATCCTGTTTCTTCAAGATATTCTCTTTCCAGATTATCTGCTGCATCAGTGCCATAGTCCATTCCTCCACCAGGCGGCGACCAAAAGTATTTTTTATTACCTAATGAAGTGTGCTTAACCAACAATATCTTGCCATCTACTATACATAAGCCACAAACTCTCACTCGAAGTTGGTTTCCGAATACTTCTAAAAACGCACTTTTACCTTGCTCCATCCAGTATCAACTTTCACAATGACAAATTAATCCGTTATTTGTGGCTCCAATATACGTAGTAGATAAATTGTTTTGCAAAAATAAATGAAAGGTATTACTCCCGCATTGCTTCAAGGCTTTGCCTACCAACCTACCGAAGGTCAGAAAAATCTCTTTTCAAAGTTTGAGGTTTTCCTTTTGGATAAATCTAATGACAGAAAAGCTTTGGTAGTAAAGGGCTATGCAGGGACTGGCAAAACTACGGCTATTAAAGCCATTACGGATATTTTGCCTTCTTTTAATTTCCGTACAGTACTGATGGCACCCACGGGTAGGGCAGCGAAGGTAATGACTTCGTACACCGGTAAAAAAGCTGGCACGATACACCGAACCATTTACCGCCTGGCCGTAAGTCAAAAATCTGGAGGCTTCTATTTCAAAAGAGTCGCTAATGCCGATCGAAACACTTTGTATATAGTTGATGAGGCTTCTATGATTTCGGACGATCGGGATTTTGCTTCCAAAAGTTTACTGGAAGATTTAATTGAATTTGTGTTTTCGAGCCCGACAAACCGGCTTTTACTAATTGGCGATGTTGCACAGCTGCCGCCAGTTGGTCAAAAGTCCAGCCCGGCGCTCGATTACCAGCATCTCAACTTCAGGTATGATATTCAAGCTGATATGGTGGAGCTTACTGAAGTAGTGCGGCAGGTAGCAGGCAGTGGTATTTTGGTCAATGCTACCAATTTGCGAAGTCAACTGGATTGTCAGGTTCCGGAAATATGTTTTCGTACAGCAGGCTTTAAGGACGTTTTCAAAATGACAGCCGAAAAACTTGAAGATGGCCTCCGGTATGCCTATGATAAATATGGGTTGGAAAATACCGCTATAATCTGCCGCAGCAATTGGCAGGCAGTGCGCTATAATGAATTGATAAGGAGGAACATACTTTTTTATGAAGAAGAGCTTGAGGCCGGAGATGTGCTCATGGTGGTTAAGAATAACTATTTGTGGTTGCCTGAGAGCTCCAAAGCAGGATTTATAGCCAATGGTGATTTTGCAGAGGTAAGAAAGATCATTTCAAATGAAGAGCGCTATGGATTCAGGTTTGCGTATTTACGGTTGCAATTGCTTGATTATCCTGATGAAGAATCATTTGATGCCTGGGTAATACTAGACACACTACATAGTAAAACCCCTGCACTTGCCGAGGATGAACAACAAAAGCTGTACAACGCTGTTTTGCTTGAACATGCTCATGAAAGCTCAAAAAAGAAAAAACAAGAAGCCATGCAAAAAGATGTGTACCTGAATGCATTGCAGATAAAGTTTGCTTATGCCCTAACATGTCACAAGTCGCAAGGTGGTCAGTGGAAGCTGGTATTTATAGATCAGGGACTTATACGCGATCAGGAAGTTGATAATGAATATGTGCGCTGGCTTTACACGGGAATCACCCGGGCAAGTGAAGAGCTTTATTTGATGAATTTCAAACCAGAATTTTTCCGTTAAAACACAAAATATTCTCCTTAAAATATTTAGTGTAATTCGATATAACGGAGTTGAGGGTATTGCGTTATAGTAATGTGTAACAGATAAAATATAAGTATTCTCATGTTTAAGTTGAGTTTTTTAAGCCTATTTGTGCTTTCATTTCAATCGATTTTTGCCCAGCAAGCTGCTGACACTACAAACAATGCAACAAGTGGTGCACGAATAGAATTTTCAAACGACACTTATGATTTTGGAGATATTTTTCAGGGAGATCAGGTAGAGCACGTTTTTACTTTTAAAAATACCGGTAATGCACCCCTTGTATTGCAAGGTGTAATCACAACCTGTGGTTGTACTGCACCTAAGTGGCCTAAAGAGCCCATTGCACCGGGCGAAGAAGGCGAGATCAAAATTTTATTTAACAGCAGTGGTCGAATGGGATGGCAGAATAAAATTATAACTGTACGATCAAATGCCTATAATGCTGATTTGAGACTTAAAATTTCTGCCATGGTTATTCCATCTAAAAAACGCGGAGGTTAATACCTGCTAAATTGTAAGATGACTTAGCTAAAGTTCTGACAAGATGATTGCAACTTCGGACTTCTGCTCACAAAGCATCTCCAGCTAATTTTTTGCAAAGCTTATCAACAATAAGATCCAGCCGACTATAAACGCCAAACCACCTACCGGCGCCACGGCACCCCAACGCGTAACACCAGTAAAGCAAATCATATACAAAGAACCAGAAAAAATGATGGTGCCTATGATAAAGGTGATTCCACTGTAACCTAGTAAAACATCCTGATTTCGCTGCATAAAAACACCAACCAGCAACAAAGCCAATGCATGGTAAAACTGATATTTTACCGCAGTCTCGAAGGTATCTGTTCTACCGGCCGCCTCAAGCATGACTTTGAGAGCATGGGCACCAAAAGTGCCAAAAGCAACAGCTAGTGCCCCAAATATAGCCCCAGACATCAAAATCGTTTTTTGCATACCTATTAAATTTATCTTTCCCCAAAAATTTTACTGCCAACCCTGATCATCGTACTTCCTTCTTCAAGAGCTATCTCAAAATCACCACTCATACCCATGGATAGCTCGTACATGGTTATATTTGGCATCTTGTACTCGTTTGATGCATAATCAAAAAATTTCTTTAAGTGGTTGAACTCACTTCGGATGATTTCGGTATTGTCTGTAAAAGTAGCCATACCCATGAGCCCGATGATCCTAACATTTTTAAGGTTTTCAAGCTCCTTACCAGCCAATAAGTCAATCAATTCTTCCTCAGAAAACCCAAACTTGCTTTCTTCTTTGGCTATATGTATTTGCAGCAAACAGTCAATTATTCGTCCATTTTTCCCCGCTTGTTTATCAATTTCTTTTAAGAGCTTCAAGCTATCTGCTGAATGAATAAGCGACACAAAAGGCGCAATGTATTTTACTTTGTTTGTTTGTAAGTGTCCTATTAAGTGCCAGCGGATATCATGTGGTAGTTGTTCATACTTGTCGAGCATTTCCTGTACTTTGTTTTCACCAAAATCTATCTGTCCCGCATCATAGGCTTCCAGTATATCTTCAATAGGTTTGGTCTTCGATACGGCTACCAAAGTACATTTATGTTGCGCTATTTTTTCCTTTAAATCATGAATATTCTCCTTAATGTTCATTTATTTACAGTTGAAATGTTTAATACCGGACAAAAAAAGTCGATACATCGCGAAAGCAAGTTATAAATTATTGATAATTAGGGGCAAGCAAAGATCAACATAACTATGGCAATATTAGGAAAACTTCTTAAAAGAGGTATCAAGCTTTGGGAAACTATCGAGCAAGAAAATTCTTCTCCATACGATTTGCAGAAAGCAGAACTTAAAAAAATACTAATCAACGCCCGGGAAACTGAGTTTGGTATTCATTATGATTTTTCGAATATACTAAAATCCTTTAAATCAAAAGAAGCCAATTCTTTTTACAATGCCTATAAAACACAGGTGCCTATTTTTGACTATGATAAGATTTTTTCTGAATGGTGGCATAAAACCCGAAGTGGTAGCAAAGATGTATGCTGGCCGGGTAAGGTCAAATATTTTGCTTTAAGTTCTGGTACTTCTGGCGACTCGTCCAAGTACATACCAGTCACCAAAGACATGATGAAAGCCATTCAGCGAACCAGTATTCGACAAATACTTACTTTGCCCAGATACGATATTCCGGGCAAACTCTATGACAAAGGGATTTTGATGCTCGGTGGAAGCACCAGTTTACGCCGTATAGAGTCCTTTTATGATGGCGATCTGTCAGGTATCACGGCCAGTAAAATTCCTTTTTGGTTTCAACATTTTTATAAACCCGGCAAAGAAATAAGTAAAAACCCCGATTGGAATAAAAAACTCGAGGAAATTACACTAAAAGCTAAAGAATGGGATATAGGCGTAATTGTTGGCGTACCAGCATGGCTTCAGCTACTGATGGAAAAGATCATTGCACACTATCAAGTTGAAAGCATACACGACATCTGGCCCAATTTATCCATATTCGTGCATGGTGGTGTGGCTTTTGAGCCTTATCGCAGGGGTTTCGAAAAGCTACTTACCAAACCATTGATCTATATCGAGACCTATCTCGCTTCTGAAGGTTTTATTGCATTTCAAGCATATCCTGACCGGAATTCCATGCGCTTGGTTCAAAATAATGGCCTTTTTTATGAGTTCGTTTTATTTAATGAAGAAAACTTTGACAGTGAAGGTCGATTGAAAGCTGATGCCGAAACTTGCATGATTGATCAAGTAGAAGAGGGTAAAGAGTATGCCATATTGCTGACAACCTGTGCAGGCGCCTATAGATATATCATAGGTGACGTCATCAAATTTATTTCTGTGAAAGATTCAGAATTAATTATTATAGGTCGTACCAAACATTTTCTAAGTCTTTGCGGAGAACATTTGTCGGTCGATAATATGAACCAGGCTGTTAAGTTGGTCTCTGACGAACTGGATATTGATATCAAAGAATTTGCCGTTGCTGGTATACCCGAAGGCAGCCTTTTTGCGCATAAATGGTGGGTTGGTTGTGACTGTGCAGCCGATGCCAAAATCATTAGACAAAAAATTGATGAGGCACTCAAGAAGTTAAATGATGACTACCTGACGGAGCGCAACTTTGCACTAAAAGAAATGTACCTTGAAAAAGTACCCACGGAATTATTCTATAAATGGATGCGACTGCAAGGCAAAGAAGGTGCGCAGAATAAATTTCCGAGAGTGCTCAAAAAAGAAAAACTCACCCAATGGCAAGATTTTTTAAAAGAAGAATTGGGATGACAGACAGTACCATAAACCTTTGCTTCTAATGGATCCAATTTTGCAAGGTATGCTGGTAGGTGCCATACTGGTGGTAATGATTGGCCCGGTATTTTTCTCCCTGATTCAGACTGGTATGAACCAGGGGGTCAGGTTTGGATGGGCGATGGCCACCGGTGTTATCGTGAGCGATACTATATATGTGTTGATTACTTATCTGGGTATTTCAAGATTGTTGAATTCGCCCAATATCGAGATGTGGCTTTCGTTGGGTGGCTCTATTATTCTCTTTGTTTTTGGTCTTAAAATGGTCATTAAGCCCAATGTAATTACCGAAAACATACCCGGTGAATCTTCAAGAAGCACTAAAATATTTAAAAAATTTGTAAGTGGTTTTTTGCTTAATGGCATAAATCCTTTTGTAATGGTTTTTTGGATTACTGTGGCGAGTGCTGTATCAGCCAATTTTAATTATACCGGAAGTCAAAGTTTTCGATTTTATTTTACTATACTTTGTATGGTTTATGTGAGTGATTTGCTCAAAGTATATACAGCCAAGAAACTACGGAACATTATTACTTTACGATACATAGCTCTTTTCAATAGAATAGCAGGTATTTTACTCATAATATTTGGCATTAGGCTTTTATATTTTGCTTTATCGTAAAAATCTTGTAGCTTTTATCATCGAATTTTTATTTGCTTAAACCAAAAGGCTTGCACCACTAACTTAAACAAGTTTTTGAGTAAATCTGTAAAAGGGATTGATGAAAAAACTAAATGGTTGACTCGCAGGTTTAAAATGCAAATGATCAAAAAAAATTTTGAATAGTGGAAAGTGGACATAGATTGAAATTGATTTAGCATGTAATCGTTTAAACTGCAATGATGCACACATACTTCAAGATTTTTGCTGGCATAGTAGTGGTTATGGCAATGGCAATAGGAGCCTACGCCCAACCATCGCTCGATTTGCACGAATACAACGAAAAATCACTACGATACAATAAAACAGCATCGATAGTGCTCGGTGGATGGGCGGTTGGTAACATCGCTTCCAGTGCTATCATGGTGGGAAGAAGCTCCGGTCAAGAAAAATATTTCTATCAATTTAATGCCTATTGGAATGTGGTAAATCTAGGATTGGCCGGTTTTACTTATTACGTTTCATACCGTGACGATCCGTCTTCATATAGCCTTTCGGAAAGTATAGACCGACAAAAAAAAATAGAGAAAACACTTCTTCTCAATACCGGGCTAGATGTTGCCTATGTTGCTACAGGGTTTTATTTGATTGAGCGATCCAAAAACATTGATAACAATTCTGAGATGTTCGAAGGTTTTGGCAAAAGTTTGATCCTTCAAGGGGGCTTTTTATTTATTTTTGATATAGCTCTTCATTTTGCTCACAATACCAATAGCAAACGCCTAAAGCCAATACTAAACAATATGTCAGCATCCAAAGAGGGCATTGGTTTCATTTACCATTTCTAGCATGGTTGGTATGGTATGTCTTTAGCATGTAGTACTTAATCTATGTCTCGATCAAAATAAATTTGGGCAATAGTCTAAAAATACTTTTTACTAAAACTCAATAACAATTAATCAAATATTCTACATTTCAATTCATGGATAATAAAAGTAAAGAATTCTTATTTAGCTATTTAAACAGCGAAACTCCCACAGGATACGAAGCCGAAGGGCAGAAAATCTGGCTCAACTATGTTAAACCATATGTGCACACTTACATTGCCGATACCTACGGCACTGTCGTAGGGGTCATTAATCCTGACGCCCCATATAAAGTTGTGATTGAAGCACATAGCGACGAAATATCGTGGTTTGTGAATTATATCTCCAAGGATGGGTACATACATGTAATCAGAAATGGTGGCTCGGACTATATGATAGCCCCATCAAAAAAAGTAAAAATACATACCAGCAAGGGTGCCGTTCCGGCTATTTTTGGCTGGCCTGCCATACATGTGCGCGAAAAAAGAGAAGAGGGCAAAATGAACATGGAAAACGTAGTGCTCGACTGCGGCGCCAACTCTGACGAGGAGGTAGAAAAAATGGGGGTTCATGTGGGCTGTATCGTAACGTTCGAAGATCAACTCAGTGAAATGAATGGCCGGTATCTCGTAGGCAGGGCGCTTGACAATCGCATTGGTGGTTTTATGATCGCTGAGGTAGCCCGCAGATTGTTCGAAAAATCGATAAAGCTGCCCTATGGCTTATATATTACCAATTCGGTGCAAGAAGAAATAGGACTGCGGGGCGCTGAAATGATCGCCCATCGAATCAAGCCTGACCTGGCCATAGTGACAGACGTAACCCACGACACCACCGCACCGGGATACAGCAAAATAAAGCAGGGAGATTTGAAATTGGGTCAAGGTCCTGTGCTTACCTATGCGCCTGCCGTTCAAAACAATGTTTTGAAAATGCTGATCGAAGTGGCCGAAAAGCATGACATAGCCTTTCAAAGAGCGGCATCATCGCGTAGTACAGGTACCGATACCGATGCCTTCGCTTATTCCAACGAAGGCGTAGCTTCAGCACTGATTTCTTTACCCTTAAAATATATGCACACTACGGTAGAAATGGTAAATAAGCACGATATCGAAAATGTGATTGAGCTCATGCAAAAATTTCTGGAGCAATTACCAGCCGGACATGATTTTCGATATATAAAGTAAAATGATAGTGTTTGCCAAATTCATGCCCCCAATGATTGGAAGATCTTTGGGGGTCTTTGTTTGTGGGTAGTCTGGTAGCAACAGGATTTGTTTTTGGCAAGAGGGCAAGTCCTTTCTGTTGAAGCACATATAGCTTATTATTATTTTCAATTACGACATATTCCTGTTTCATTTGAAAATATAGTATTCAAAAAAGCAAAGGCATATATTGTGTTCAAAAACGAAATAAGCCAGTCAGGAAATAACAATTGATTTTTACTTCTCTATAAAGACTAAGCGCACAGCAGAAACATTGTCATAGATCTGCGTTAATATTTACTATTCGATCTATTTGTCTTGGAACCAGAATTCTATTTCATCTATAAAAATTAAGAGAAAATACCCTATTCAAACCTGCTTTGGTATTTATAATTTTTTCCAGCTTATTTTAATTGATTAGTTGTAGCTTAAAAATAATGTAGTGCTTTACACCAAATTTATCTCCCCACTTTTCTGGAGGAATTCCTTCACGGCTTAATTCACAATATTGTAAATATCCGGGATACTTGGGATCTTCATAGGGAAGACTATAAACCAACAGATTCATCGCTTCCGTAGCAGCAATTGTTTGTTCGCCATTCGATGTAGCATCACGTAGTTTGTAAGTATCTTTTGCCAATGTTTTAAAGTTTTTGGTTATTGTAAACCTTGGCAGATGAAATTGAATTTTAGTGGTAAGGCTATCTATTTTTTTACAGATAACACGTATATCCAAAGTGTCTTTAAAGTTCTTTAACCGGTGCATTTTTGTATTAGCCAGTGTATCATTTTTTATCTGTTTTCCATCTGAATATTCATGGCTGGTAACTATAAAAAACTGGTTTTCGATTCCATTACCAATGATCTTAAACTTA
>DAIQNU010000041.1:0-14891 GCA_036788235.1 Cyclobacteriaceae bacterium | reverse complement strand
TGCCTCAAATATTGACAAATACACCCAAATCAGGCTAAACACTCAAAAAAGCCATTTAGGGCTTAATGAAGACATTAAACTGGACATATCAGGCCAATTTGGGAAAATCGATTTGCAACCAAAAAGACACATTTCCGGAATGCTACAGACTCCCTCAGGACAATCCATGCCAGGTGCGCAAATTAGTCTGGAAGAAACCTGGAATGTAGAAGTCGATTCAACAGGTGCCTTTTCGCTGCATCCTGAATGGAGAGAAACTTATCAAATGCGGGGCTATTTTACAGATGAAATCGGAAAGAGTATTGATCTGCATGATTTGGAATTGCTGAAAAAAATGCTGGTAAAAACCGGCATGGATCGTGACACTTATACAAGCAAAGCCGCCGATGTTAATGATGACGGCAAGTTGGACGGGCAAGACCTTGCACTGCTCAGAGACATCTTGCTTCAAAAGATGACTGGTAACATCAATTGGCATATTGAAGGCGTTTCGATTGATGATATCTCCGATTCTGTAAAATTGATCGGCATTAAACCCGGTGATTTGAATTTTTCATGGCCTGGAGTCAAAGGTGAAAACACCTCTAAATTCATGGATTTGGATTATAGTTTTTCAATAGCAGGAGATGATTGGCAATTAGAAATTCGATCAACTGAACAATATGATGCATTATTACTACATTTTGAATCAAAGAGAGGTTTGCTTTTCGATGTATCTGAAATGGATTATGAAGGAAGCCTGCTGAATAGCAACCTTAAAGATAATTGCCTTAGCTTACTTATTGAAAACAATGGATCGAAGGATGCTGGAGAAAAAACTATTGCCCGGATGATGGTAAAAAGTGATGCTGAAAAAATGCCAAAAATCGAGCAAAGTCAGGTGCAAACTTCCTGGGCAATAAATGGTGAAAATATTTACAATGTTCGCCTCCAATGGAAAGAAATTGACAACCAAGCCACGAGCCTTGATCAAATCTCCATATTTCCCAATCCTTTCCATGACCATTTCAATGTTGACCTGAAAAAAGTTCCAGCGCAGAAAATATCCATACGAATAATGGATACCTGGGGCAGGATAATCTATGAAAATGATATCGAAAAGTTCAAAAACAGCAACAGCATGATACAAAGTGTAGCAGCGCCACATTTACCAGCCGGTATGTATGTGGTAGAATTAAGGAATGAAAACAGCACCAAAAGAATGAAATTGGTAAAGCATGAGTGATTAAAAAAACCTACTCCTTTCGCGATCTTTTCTTGAATATATTTGAAATGCTTCTTCCAAGTTCATCAAATTGCGCGATTCGGCCTTCCAATGGTTCAAGGGCTCTTGGGCTTTTCAGATTGGCTGTACTCTCACTTTCAACACTTTCTTGGATGGGATAAACCAATATAAAATTATTAGACTGGAAATACTTATTTAGATATTTTGGGATTTTTTGCATGCTGTTGTGATAAGATGCATTGTCCTTTCTGCTTAGCACGATCACCAAATTATCATTCTTTTTCATGTCACGCGATAAAATTAAGAAATCATCCCAGTCCAAAAATTCATTGTATTCAGCATCTATTTCATATTTCTCAAGAGCATTTTTCAAATGAGTAATTGTGTTGGTACCTGCAAAAAATATCAGACTGGTTCCCGTGTTTTTACTCATGTTAAAGATTTTGATCAACCACAATATAAACCCAGTTTCATGTTCGGCATTTTCTGGTACTACCACCATGGTTCTTTTAATGGTTCCCAAAGGCTGATGCGATTTGTATATCAAGGTTGTTGTACTGCATTTGTTCAATATACCTTCGGTAAGATTTCCTAAAAACGAATCGGAAATGTCTTTTTTATCGTGCAACCCGAGTATTATATCCGTTATCTTGTGTTCTTTGACAACACTTGTTATGGCATTTCCGATGTTTATATCATAGCGAAGCAATTGATGTAGTTCATTGTCGGTTGCAGCGGCTGTTTTGGTTGCTTTGTCCAAAATTTTCTTTGCGTATTTTTCGGCGGCTTCATTGGTCTTACTGTTGTTTATAACGTTCAGTGCAAATAGTCCTTTATGGTTTTTTGGCGATTTTATGCAGGTACTCAGATGTATAAGTTCGTCTGTATTGTCAATATTGCTAATAGGAATCAAAATACGCTCTGTAAATTCGCTGTCGTCAGGTTCTTCTGTGGAGGCATTGAGCAAGGCAATATTTTGTGCCCCTTTCTGGGCAACAAATGAAGCAACGGTACAAGTAATTAATATCATAAGAATGGTACCATTCAAGACGCTTTCATTGAGCAATCGGATCGGCTCTCCATCGGTAGTTTCACCAATGATGACATTATAACCCACTAAAATAGCGGCCAGTGTTGCCGCTGCCTGGGCATTACTCAACCCGAAAATAACGCGGCGTTCATCAATCGTAAACCGGAAAGTTTTTTGGGTGAAATAAGCAGCTAAAAATTTAGCCAACATGGCAATAGTAGTCATAAACGCGGCTACTTTTATGGTTTCGAAATCCTGAATAAAAGCGCGGTAGTCAATGAGCATACCTACGCCAATCAGGAAAAACGGGATAAACAGTGCATTGCCTACGAACTCAATTCTATTCATGAGTGGTGATGTTCTGGGAACGAGCCGGTTGAGTGCCAAACCCGCTAAAAAAGCACCTATAATGGCTTCGATACCGGCGGCTTCGGCCAAAAATGCGCCCAAAAAAACCATGCCTAATACAAAAATATATTGCGATATGTTATCGTCGAAGCGCTTGAAAAACCAGCGACTGACCAGTGGGAAGCCAAGCAAAACAATCAAGCCAAAAATGATAACAGAAATGCTCAGTCTGACCCAAAATTCATTATCAATATCCCCACTGACCATACCCACAACTACCGCCAGCACCAATAAAGCCAGGGTGTCGGTGATCATGGTACCACCTATTGTAATGTTAACCGCCTTGTTTTTGGTAATGCCCAGCCTGCTGATAATCGGGTAGGCTATGAGGGTATGCGATGCAAACATACTTGCCAGTAGCACTGAAGCGAGTACGGAAAAATTAAGTAAATAATATCCGCCTAGTGTTCCCAAAATCATAGGTATCAAAAAAGTATACAAGCCAAAGACTATACTTTTTCCGCTATTTTTTTTAAAATCACCAAGGTCGATTTCAAGGCCTGCCAAAAACATGATATACAACAATCCCACCGTACCAAAAAGCACAATACTGCTGTCGCGCATCATCAGGTTCAGACCATAGGGCCCAATAATGGCTCCAGCTATTATCAAACCAATAAGATGTGGGATTTTTAGCTTGTTCAGCAATATCGGGGCGAAAAGAATAACAAACAGGATCAGTGAAAAAATCAATACCGGGTTCGTAAAAGGCAGTGAAAGTTCTAAGGAACTTAGTAGTATCATTAGCAGCAATTATTGGTTCTAAAAATAAGTAAACGGAGATTGTAGTAAAAATCCTCACATTTTCCATAATTAATTTATTGAATCACTTCAACTACAGGAGTGAGCCCCTCATCCCTGTTTAGTGCCCTGCATTCCCTTAGTGCTTACTAGTGCATTTTCCAAGCAGACTGTTGAAATCATGAAATAGGGCGTTTGGAAGCAAGCAAATTCCATAGTTGTACAAGAAGCAGGATGGTTCACTTCTTCACAAGGCAAAGTGTAAAAATCCTCACACTAACCTTAAATAATTTACAAAGTTCATCAACAAAGGAATGAGCTAAATTCATCACCGGTGATTCTCACATATTAGCAATAGAAGACCAGGAATCCCTAACTAGTTCTGCATTTCAATGATTGCTAAGGCAGTTCGTATCCGCTAAAGACCGTAACAGGTTGTGGGAAAGGTGGCGTTGGCGCGGCATTCTATAAAATTAATTTTTAAGGTTGGCATGCAAGCAGGCGTAATGTCGGGTATGCGGGCATTAGAAAATTAAAAAGCCAAATTTTCATATTGATATTTTACCGTTAGCGTATAAAAAGTGCATACACAATTGTTTTCGTTTTAATTGTGATCGCTACCTTATAAGTTTGCATTGACAAACACACACCTAAGACACGGAATAATGCAAGAAATTTTTGAAAAGAGAGCAAGCACATATAATGAAAAATACCTGGCGAATGCACGTAAACATAAATTCATAGCATGGATCAGAGTTTCAGCCTTTTTAATTTTTTTATCGCTCTTATTTTATTTCATATCGATAAATGCCTGGGCCTCATTGGCATTACTTCTACTAATTTACCTCTTGGTATTTGGTACCTTAATAAAATGGCACCGAAAAATTGAAACAAAGAAAAACTTCTACTTTCGCTTGAAAGAAATAAACGAGGAAGAAATACAGCGGCTCAAAGGACAATGGAATTCCTTTGATGGTGGGGAAATGTGGGCTGACTCCAGACATGATTATTGTAACGATCTTGATATTTTAGGTCAAAATTCACTTTTTCAACTCATAAACAGAGCTTCGACCAAAATAGGTAAAGAAATTTTAGCCAAATGGCTACTGGCTCCTGCCTCAAAATCCGAGATCGGCGATAGGCAGGAAGCGGTGCAAGAAATCACTGGTAAAATTGAATGGAGACAGGAATTTCAGGCAGCCCACGCAAGCAATGTTGATGAAGAATCAAAGCTGACAGCACTTTTAGAATGGCTTAAAAAAATCATTACCAAGCCTAATAATGTAAGTCAATTTTTTTATTTAACCATGACAGTGTTGATGGTTTCTTCGATAGTTGCCTGGGCTATTGATATTACAACCTATCACCCCATGCTTATTATCTGGTTGATCAATACTGGGTTTCTATATAAGCTACAAGCTGAAATCAGAGATTTGGATTCGGTGTACAGCAAGCTTTCGCCTTTGATGAAATCATATGAAAAAATGATGTCGATGGTCGAAAATGAAACTTTTAGCGCCAGATTACTTGCCTCAATCCATGCCATTTTTCGCTCAGAAAATACTATAGCCTCAGAAAAATTGGCTGACCTCAAAAGCAAATTGCAATACCTTGATGCCCGCAGCAATATGTTTTACTGGGTGTTCAACAGTTTTTTCCTGCTTGATTTCTGGATAGTAAGGGGCTTAAACCATTGGACAATAGAACACGGGAAATCGCTAGGCAAATGGACGACAGCCATTGGTGAAATGGAGGCGTTGTCGAGCATAGCAGCCTACAGTTTTGCACATAGCCATTTTGTATATCCCGAGATTGTGGAAGATCCCTACACGTATGAAGCTCAGGAAATTGTTCATCCGCTTATTCTGAAAGGTGCTGTAGGAAATGATTTTAGTCTAATCAAACAAGGAAGTATTGGTATAGTAACAGGATCAAACATGGCCGGAAAAAGTACTTTCCTCCGAACGCTTGGCATAAATGCCGTTTTGGCTTTTGCTGGAGCGCCTGTCAGCGCCAAAAAACTAAAACTATCTTATTTTCAGGTATTTACCTGTATGAGAACTCGTGACGATCTTGCAGAGAATATTTCATCATTTTATGCTGAACTGCTGCGACTAAAACAATTATTGACAGAATTAGAATCTGGAAAAACGGTATTCTTTTTACTCGATGAAATCTTGAAAGGAACCAACTCTGCCGACAGACATAAAGGCGCTGAGGCTTTGATAAAAAAACTAAGCAAAATGAGTGGTTTTGGGCTCGTGTCTACTCATGACCTTGAATTGGGCAAAATGGAAGATGTACTACCCAACGTAAAAAATCTGAGCTTCAATGCACGCTTTGATGGTGACGATCTGCACTTTGACTACAAACTCAGAGAGGGGTTATGCAATAGTTTTAATGCAGCAGGCCTTATGCGCATAATGGGAATAATGGATTAATTGGAAATCATCTTCTAAAATTTCGAGATTTTTATATAGTACTTTTTCAGTGGTTAAAAGTCAGTGGATCTGTTCTATTATGTCAACTGGAATCAGAGAATTGAAATTTTTAATTCAATAATTTTGAAACACTTTTGGCAATAATTAATTAAACTTTTTCAGAAAAACAGAGAGACAATAAGGCCACAGATATAAAACAATTTCCATTGATTATATACATAGTAAAAACTGTACTGAAAAAATTCTGCAAGCATTTTAGGATTACTAAAAAATTCTTAGCCATACAATGGAGTAACTTTATTCTAATTTAGCCAGCATTCATAGATAAATTTGGTGGCAAACTGGTTATTTTCTGATTTTTTTGTTAAAATTACAGATATCGTAATCCTCTACAGAGGTCAATTTCAGGCAATTAAATAAAATTACATTTAAAAACTAATTATGGGTAAATCTCAAGAAACATTTAATAAAAAAGAAAAAGAAAAGAAAAGGCTCAAAAAAAAGCAAGACAAAGAACAAAAGAAAGAAGAAAGAAAAGCCAATTCAGATAAAGGTAAAAATGTAGATGAAATGTTCGCTTATGTGGACGAATTTGGCAACATCACTTCAACTCCTCCAGATCCTACAAAGAAAAAAACCAGTGTAAAAGTAGAGGATATACAAATTGGCATCTCTAAGCAAGAGGCTCCAGATCCCAGCGAAGCCTTTAGAGAAGGCACCGTCACTTTCTACAATGATTCTAAGGGTTATGGTTTTATTAGAGATCATGAAACTCAAGACAGCATATTTGTGCACGTACATGGTCTTATGAATCCTATTCAAGAAGGCGATAAAGTTTCATTTGAAACAGAGAAAGGGCAAAAAGGACTTAATGCTGTTAGGGTAAAACATATACCAAAGTAGATATATCATAATAAAGCTAAAGAAGTAAAAGCTGTCTTTTAGGGAAAATCTAAAAGACAGCTTTTATTATATGTAGCCAGCCACTTTATAGGCTATTATACCAATCCATTCTTTTATCAGAAAATTCCAATGGTTTAAAACTTCACTAGATGGCAGCATTTTTTCAGGCGAAAGTCTGTCTTTGGGCAATGAAGTATAAAAATCACATGGAAAGGCTATCGCATCGATGCCTACTTTTTTAAAACATGCCATTGAGCGTCGCATGTGAAATGCCGAGGTTACCAAAATAACGTTATCAGGTATGGACTTTTCTTCGATTAAACTTTGTACAAAGGCTGCATTTTCACGAGTGTTTCTCGAATTATTTTCCAAAATAATATCTTCCTCTGGCACACCGCACATCATAAGAAATTCAAGAACCTGGCTGTTGTCTTTCTGAGCGTCTTCGAGCAATCGAGCTCTTCCGCCACTAAAAATTATTTTCGATACCTTCCCATGATGATACAATGTAGCCGCATGTAAAATACGCTCACCAGCTTTGTAAATAAACAACCGATCATTTGGTGCTCTATCGGTATCCTCTCCACCACCAAGCACTACTGCTATGGCTTCATTTGATGGTAAAGAAGCTATTGCCACGGCCGGATACTCCCAAAGTCGAAGGGTTTCATTAAAAATGAATCCATTGCTAAATATCAACAGCCAAACAATGGCGGTTATCATCAATCTCTTTTTAAGCTGATTGTTTTTCACCAGCAATGAAGCAAATAGCAATATCAAGAAAACAGAAAATGGCTTAATGAAAAAATTAAGCAGTTTTGAAAGAACGAAAAACATGGTTCGATTTTTAGTCAGTAACAGATTGTGATCTAGATGACAAACCTGAAATATTCCCGGATTATTTCAAGTGCTTATCGAGCCATTGGAAAAATACCCGATGCCACAACACACTATTTTGTGGTTTTAGTATCCAATGGTTTTCATCTGGAAAAACCAAAAATTGTGCTTCAATACCTTGTAACCTTGCGGTGTTAAAAGCTTCGATACCTTGATTTATCGGAACCCTGAAGTCTTTCTCGCCATGAATCACTAAAATTGGGGTATCCCATTTGCCTGCAAACTTATGAGGTGAGAATTTTTCGTAACTCTGTGGCTGCGGGGTAGCCCAATATGGCCCACCTACATCCCAGTTAGCAAAAAACATTTCTTCTGTACTTGCATACCAACTTTCGAGGTTGTACAAGCCACAATGAGAAATAAAGGCTTTGAAACGTTGCTCATGGATACCTGCCAAATAATATACTGAATACCCCCCATAGCTTGCGCCTACAGCACCCAATCTATCCTGGTCTACGTAGGGCTCTTTGGCCATTTCATCTATGGCCGAAAGATAATCTAACATTGGCTGCCCACCCCAGTCACCACTAATGGCATCATTCCATTCCTGGCCAAAAGTTGGCAAACCTCGTCTATTGGGCGCTACCACAATGTAACCATTGGCTGCCATCAAATGAAAATTCCATCTCGTTGAGAAAAACTGACTAATGGCGCTTTGCGGCCCTCCCTGACAATACAGAAGCGTTGGATACTTTTTAGTTTCGTCAAAATCAGGAGGCAGAATTACCCACACTAACATTTTCTTGCCATCTGTAGTGTTTATCCAGCGCTGTTTTACTTCACCCATTTTTACTGAAGCAAGTAAATCTTTGTTTACCTCAGTCAGCCTTTTTTCGGCAGCTGATTTTACATCAATACCAAAAATATCAGCAGGATGCTGCATGGTTGTCTTAGTGCCAATAATGCCTCCAGGCGTCCAGTTTATACTGGTGTAATTATGCCATCCATCCGATATTTTTCTAAAGTCTTTCGCCGTATAATTGCCTTTTGTCCAAGACTTATTTTTCATGCTGACCTCAAATACTTGATAGGTTGCCTCTATGCCACCGATAAAATAAATCTTTTTGGCATCAGTTGACCAGACCATTTGATTTATACTTAAATCAAGGGCATCGCTTAATCCCACTTTTTCACCGCTTTGCAAGTCCATTACCCATAATAGTTCCCGATCCGATTCAAAGCCATCTTGTGCCATACTCAGCCAAGCCAGCCATTTGCCATCGGGTGAAAACACCGGATTAAGATCATAACCCATCATACCTTCAGTCAGGTTTTTGGTAGTTTTCGTAGCAATGTCATAATGATAAATATCGGAATTGGTACTCACAGCATAATCGTGTCCGGTGAGTTTTTTCGAAACATAGGCAAGCGATTTACCGTCGGCAGACCAGGCAATTTGTTCTCCACCTCCAAATGGCGCCAAAGGACTATCAAAGGGTTCCCCCTCCATTATATCAACTATATCATCACTTACTCGACCATCGTTAAGTGCTGCTACAAATACATGTTTACTGGTTCCATCACTCCAAGAATCCCAGTGCCTGTACATCAGGTCATCATAAAGCATAGCATCGGCCAATGGAAGATCTTCGAAAGATACTTTTGGTTGCTTTTCATCTTTTACTTTTTTGGTAAATGAAATATGCCTGAGGTCAGGCGCATATTTAAAATCTCCTATGCCTCCCTTTACAAAACTTACCTGCTTAGGATTTTCGCCCCTAATATCTACTTCCCAAAGTTGCATTTCTCCATCGGTCTCCATTAAAAAACCAATGGCTTTACCGTCTGGCCTCCAACTTGCATTGCTTATGGACTTACCTGGATTGTAAATAGAGGCAGGCTCGCCACCTGCTAATGGCATGGCGTATAATTCTCTTTTGCTTTTATTGGCCGTAAGATCAGGCGTAGATAAGGTGAATAATATGGTTTTACCATCGGGCGACACCTTTACTT
Organism: Cyclobacteriaceae bacterium; assembly: GCA_036788235.1. GTDB lineage: Bacteria > Bacteroidota > Bacteroidia > Cytophagales > Cyclobacteriaceae > JAFIEV01. The sequence goes on along the minus strand of DAIQNU010000041.1, from coordinate 5,293 downwards.
CACTCATTTGCTTAAGCTGCCATAGTAATTCAGGACTGAGTAAGTCCTGAGCATTCAAATTCATGCACGACAAAAAGACTGAAAAATAAATCAGCACAGCCATTTTCTTTTTTGTAATCATCTCCAGCAATATTTTAAAATCTGTGAATATGTAAATTAAGCCACAATTTAAAACGAATTCGGACTTGATTTGTAATTATTTAACAATAGTTTTACTTTTAAACACAATAGCAATAATATTTTTAAGCAAATAAAAATCAATGGCTACATATGCTACGATTCAAATAAGAGTAAATGAAAGCCTTTACTTAAGAGATCCTGAAAGCAGTGAGTTGGGTAGGCGGATTGTTTCGAGTGGTATTTTGCTTCTAGAACAAGTTGGTTATGAACAATTTACCTTTAAAAAATTAGCAAAAGAAATTCACTCAACCGAAGCTTCCATTTATAGGTATTTTTTAAATAAGCATAAGTTTCTGGGTTATATAGTTTCTTGGTACCATTCGTGGATCGAATACCAAATAGATTATCAAACACATAATATTGATGACGCATCGGAAAAATTGCGTATTGCAATAAATGTGGTTTCGGAAAATATAGAATACGATCCGCAGTTTTCGCACATAGATGAAGTAGTATTGCATAATGTGGTAATCAGAGAATCGCCAAAAACATTGTTTACCATGGAAGTAGAGCAAGATAATGCCTCAGGTTACTTAAATAGTTTGCAATCGCTGTGTGGTAAGTTTGCAGAACTTATAAGTGCTGTCAATCCCAACTATGCTTCTCCCAGAACGTTGTCGGGTATTATTTTGTCCGTTGCACTTAACCATAAATTTTATGCGCAACATCTCCCCTGGCTGTCGGAATTGAAAGTAATGGACAAAGGTAATTCTGAAGTCTCACGATTTATTCAAGGCATGATTTTTAAATTGATTGGAAAATGAAGCCAGTCTTTTTTGCATTAGTCATTGTCTCAATGGCATTGCTCAGTTGCTTTCCCAAGCCTGATTTTAAATGGCAAGAAGGAGACATCCTGTTTCAGGATGGAGATTGTGGTGAATTTTGTGAAGCCATACGCAAAGTGACACAGGGATATAGAGGACGAGACTTTACTCACAATGGATTGCTAATGCAAGAAAATGGCGCTTGGTATGTGATTGAAGCCATAAGTATAGGCGTTACTAAGACTCCCCTGGATGATTTTCTATATCGGCACAAAGATGACCAAGGCCAACCTCAGGTGGTGGTTGGAAGGCTAAAGCCAGAGTTCCAACACCTGATTCCTGATGCCATTTTAGAAGCCAAATCTCTTTTGGGCAAGCCTTACGACTTTGGTTTTGATTTTGAAAATGAAGCCTATTACTGCTCAGAATTAATACATTTCGCTTTCAAAAAAGCCAATGAAAATGATAATCTTTTTGAACCTGCACCAATGACATTTCATGACCCGGAAACGGGAGAGCTATTCCATATTTGGAAAGACTACTTTGATAAGCATGAATTGTCTGTGCCCGAAGGTAAACCAGGCTTGAACCCAGGAGGCATGTCGCAAGCACCAGTGCTAGAAATTGTTCATGATTACATTGACTAACCCTTGACAAATTATTTTTTATTTCTTTGAAAATTACAGCCTTGGCTTACTCTTACAACTTTTCCAATGGCAGATCGACCACGATAAGTGTGCCTTTTCCGGGTTGGCTTTCAATTTCAAATGAGCCTTTAAAAAAGGATACCTTTGACTGTATGGTCGTAAAACCAAAGCCAAACAAAACTTTTTCTTTATCCATACCTATGCCATTGTCTTCGACTGTCAAATTCAAAGTATCGCCATGATCCACCAATTGTAAGTTCATATGGCTGGCTTTGGAATGGTTTATTACATTCTGAACAAGCTCCTGGCAAATTCTATAAATTGCCACTTCCAGATTTTCTGATAATCGACGTTCTAATCCCAGAATTTTCAACTCAATCTCTAATTTTTCTGAGTCATTGATTTGATCAATAAAAGTTTGTAATGCAGCATTTAGTCCAAATCTGCTAAGCGATACTGGCAACATATTATGTGCTATGCGCCTTAACTCCTGCACTGATTCATCAAGCAGGCCGAGTGTATCCTTAAACCTACTGGCCTTAGCAGGAATTTTCTCATTGAAATCGTCTTGAAGGCTATTAAAGCGTAATTTAACACTAGAAAGCAAAGATCCCAGACTATCGTGCAAATCACGAGCTATACGTTTGCGCTCATCATCCTGAGTTTTAATGATCGCCTCCATATGTGCGTCTTTCTGAGCTTCAATGATGGAAGTAAGCCTGTCTCGTTCCTTCATTTGCTTTAGGAGTTCGCCATTAAGATTTATAGCTTGTTGATGTATACGCGCATTTTCAATAATAACCGCCCCTTGATTGGCTGTAATCCTTACCCACTTTATTCGCTCTTTTTCATACCATTTTTTCACAAATGTATTTTCCAGATAAATGACCATAGATGCAAGTCCATTGATGGTTACCGGTAAGATCATAAATGATTGCACGCCATTTTTTCGAGACGTAGCAGTATCGGGCAAGCCTTTGTTTGATTGCAAATCGTGCTCTACCAAACTTTTTTGCGAGCGATGAGCCATATTAATCAATGAAAACGGTACACCACCAACTATTGAGAGCGGCCTCCCATGGATATACCTCAGGCGGCCATTGACTAAAACCGCCTCTGCAGAATGCTTAAGCTCATTATTTTCATTTACCAAGCCTATAGCAACCTTCGTGGAGCCAGATATCCGCAACAAAAGGATCATAAGCTTTTTTACCAAGGATGCGACTTCCAGGTCACCGCTCAATTCATGCTGTATGGTCTCAATGTCTATGGAGAATGCTGGTAGAGTATCTCGGACTGAGGCGAGTATAAACTGATACTGTTGAGACAGTTGCTTGGCTTTTACCATCGCACCCCATTCTTTGTACAGTTCAATGGCTAATTGTAAATACTTTGAAGCTGCATGCTGTTGGTTAGGCCTAGCTAATAAGAATCGAAGGTAAAGCTCAGCTGCCAAAGCCCGGTAGTGAATAGCAGTGGAGGTGTCTTCTAATGATGCCCTAAAGCATTCATCAGCCTGGTCATGTTGCCCCTGTATCCGAAAATGTTCAGCTTTCAAAAGCCACCAAACTTTATCAAAGTTTTGTGGAGAAAAGGTTTTCCAAATGTCCATCTGATCGAGCATTTGCACAAGTCGATTTTCATTTATCGCAATTTCCTCTTTGTCATAGTTAAGCCAATTTTGTGTAATGGATATAAACCAGAGCACTAAATTGGCAGGAAACAAGGGTGAGCCTTCTTGTAATTTACTGTTTTCATGAGCTGCGCTGGCTGACCGTTCGGCAAGTTCATAATACCCAAACATTAAATAATATCTGGCCCAAACGTGGTTTCGGTAAAAACGCTCCTCTTGAAAAGTAAACCGTGCGGCTAACCAAGAAGGCTGTTGCCCGGGTATAGAAAAAACCGGATTGTCGCCCACCAGGTAGCTAATGAGGTTTTGCTGATAATTTGTAATGTAATAAGTAAGCTCAGTACCAGGATAGGAGCTTGAAAATTCCAAAGCCAATATTTCTCTTAGCGGGTTTCCTGCCAGAAAAAGGCAATTGAGCATGTGTGTTTTTAATATGTAAACACCAATGAGGTCGCCAGATTTTTTACCTGCTTCTATACCATTTTCCAGATAGGCCAGACTCTCAGATAAAGCATGGCGCCATGGGTGGATGTAAAAAGCATATACACCAAAAACCCTGCATCTAAGACCGATATCGTCGAGTTGATGGTTGATGTCCAAACCTTTGCGTCCATATTTGTAGCCAATTTCTATGTCTCCATTGTTCATGCACATTCGGCCATAAGAAACAAATCCTATGGCCGAAATACTGGAATAAGTATGCCTCTGCGATCTGGTCACAATTTCTAAAGCCGCCCATACCATCAAAACGTCTGAAGTATGGTGCAAGGCAATGCCCCCCACATAGAGTAAGCGGAGAATGGCAGCATTATGTTTTGAATGCTTTCTCCCATCTCTTTCCGATTGATATTGTTCCTGAACTTCACTTTGATTTTCTAAAAATGACTTCAATTGCTGCACTCTTTCACCCAGTAAGTCCTCATCTATGGGCAACTCAAGTCCTGAAGTTTTTAAGGCTTCTGCAAGAATGCGGACTGCCTTGCGGTACCTTCCCAAATGATTGTTGATCGTGATTTTGAATTCGAAAACAGTTATTCGATTGTCGAAATCGTGCAAAAGCTGTAGCAGATAGTCCAAATGCATTTCGGCCAAATCATACTCACCGAGCAGATATTCTACTTCTGCCAGTTCCATATAAATGTTGAAAACTTTGGTAGGGTTATCAAATACATTAGCTTCTTTGAGTAAGTCCGCACCAGTTTTAAAAAATATACGTGCCCTTTTTAGGGCGTTGTCTTGCTTAGCGTACTTGCCAGCCATGTAATTAAGCTCGGCGCATGCTTGTACATTGTTCGCTTGCCGCACCCTGTCGAGGGCTTGGTTGTATTGCGTTACCATAAGTAAAAATTGCGTGGCTGAAAGATTTGGCAGCCCTCTATTCTGCAAAAGTTGAGCAATTGTATAATGATGATTCGAACGCTTTTCATTACTTAGCTCATCGTAAATCATTTCGCCAATGTGAATTTCAGTAAATCGGAATTGCTTTTTACGACGCTCCAAAAATCCTGCATCTGCCGCTTCTAAGGCTAACTGTTCAAGTTGTACTCCATTGCCCTGAAGCCAATCAGTCAATGTTTGTTTGCTAAATCGCCCCATACAAGCAATCAGTTCAAGCATTTCTTTGGTTTGAGAGTTTAGCATTTTGAGGCGCTGCATTAAAAGCTGACCCTTAGTTTGTCCTTTATATACATCGGCTATAGCTTTCTGATTACAGTACCACATACCACTTTGTAACCATATGCTTTGATTGGACTTCAGATTTTCAATTAATGAAAGCACATATGCCGGATTACCACCACTCAATTGATTCAATACGTCAAGTAGCTCTTTGTGGCATGTCAAGCCCAAATGCGATTCAACATAGTTTTTCAAAGTAAGATGGGACATGCCTTTCATTTTGAATATTTCAATCCGGTTTTTATCTAGCCCAAGGTCTTCTTGCAACAGTCTGAAATTATTGACTTTTGGGTAGGGTTCTCGACAAGCTCCAATCCAGATAAACTTTTCTTTTGGTATATTCAATAATAAATAGCTGAGTAAGTTAACTCCCGGGTCGTCCATCCATTGAA
>DAIQNU010000040.1:5450-15054 GCA_036788235.1 Cyclobacteriaceae bacterium | reverse complement strand
TTTTCTTTAGCTGTTTCTCTGCTAGTTGCATTAAAATGCCACCATTCGTAATTGATAGGTGTAAATCCTGCTTTAATCATTATTTTCCGGAGTAGCTTTCTATTTTTAACCTGATCCACTGTAAGCATGCCTTTTTTAATCCACTCATCTTCCTTGTCTGTATGTGCTTCCTCTCCAAAATAGTCGAACTCTGTTCCCATATCCAAGGCATTTCCTAGTGTATCAGCCAATGTCAGATCTACTGCACAGCCATAGTTGTGAATAGAACCCTGCGATGGTCGAGCCACATAATTGTGCTTCTGGTTTTCAGGCACATCTACCAAATCCCAAAAAATTTGCTGCACACTTAAAGGTCTCGCACAATCATATACCAATAAAGTAAGATCAGGTCGCTCTTCTTTTAAATATTGAAATGCTTTGGCCAATTTTTGCGCCACATCTGGTTGAAGATAACAGTTGTGCAGATCATCATAGACAATGGTATTGACAAAATTATCTTCTGTAGCATACTTCATATCAATTAGTATGTCTGCAGCTAATGTTTGCACGTCGATAAGGCCAGCTTCTATCAACTTCAACTCAAGTGTTCCCGGTGCTTTGGTCAGGATATCTTCAAAATTATCAGATTGAATAACTTCTGACGGTTCATCTACATTCGATTCATTATTATCTTGCGTTTCTTTTTTTGGAGAACTACAAGAAAATATCCAGATCGAAAAAAAAACAAGTAGAAAGTGAGAAATTGATTGGTGTAATCTTAATTCTGCTGTTTGCATATTTTATCAAATGTGAAATTAGCGCTCAATTAAAAAATTATAGATCATTTTGGAAATGTTGGCTATCGTAGCTTCGCCTTGTTTTTCATCAGCTAGATCAGAGGACAGAACGGTCAATATATACCATTGGTCGTTATTTAAAAAAACAATCCCACTATCATGCCGATGTCTATTGATCCATCCTGTTTTGTGGGCAACTCGCACATTTTCAGGCAGTAATGCAGGTATCATACTGGCATCATCCTGATCTACCAAAATGCTAAACATTTCTTTTCGATGTCTTTCATCAAGTGCACTATCGGTTAGCATAAAGAGAAACATATTTGTCAATCCTTTGGCAGTTGTTTTGTTATTCATACCTGCCTCATATGCTTTCATATCTTCAACACCCCTCAACACTTCAATTCCTTCAATATCATATTCATTTAGACTTTTTGTAATACTAGTTCCACCTTGTAAGACATTATCAATAATCAGGTTGGTTGCTAGATTGCTGCTGTACACTATCATATCATACACCAATGATTGAAGCGGTACTGATTTGCCTAAACTATCATACAAATGAATCCCGGTATCGCGATCTTTGTTTAAACTATATTGGCTGCTATCTGCTAAACTAATGAAAGTATTTTCTACTAAGACCATTTGATCCAGATGCAGTGTTCCCTGTGCGACTCTTTTGTATACCTCAAGCATAACCGGCACCTTCATGGTACTGGCTGCATGAAAAACATCTTCTTCTTTAATATTTACTTCAAAGCCATTCTCTCCAGGCACCAGTAGTGAAAGTGCATAATTTCCTGGTTGCTTTTCAAGGTATTGCATGATATTTTCATGCAATTGTTCTGCCTCATTGTTTTTCATGTCACATCCCATCATTATTGCCATCAATAGAAGAAATAAGCCTGCAGTTCTCATGGTATGTAATTTATTCTATTTTTACATAATGTTCGGAAACCCTAAGTCGCTCAATCTTGGCTTTTTCATTTTCACCTCTTATCTCATATATCAAAGCTCTATAAGCATGGCAATCTGCAGCCACAGGAGAATCCACAAACGCTTTAGCTGACAATGTGAATAGTTCATAAGCTTTTTTCAATTCTTCTTCACCACCTGTTTGCATAAGCTCTTTACCTTGTTCAAAATAGGTCAACCAACCCTTTGCGACCTCGCTCATACGACCTGCAGCTTTATATGCATCAAAAAGTGGAATGGAAACCAAACTATTTTTTGCCTTTATTTCAGGTATTTCACTTGAAAAATATGCTTCCAGGCTTTCTAAGTAGGCTAATGCTTCTTGCTTATTGTAGGCAGGCTGCTTTAATCGCTGCTCCTCGGTTGGATTACTAAAAAAGCTGGCTTCTCCTATTACACTGGGTATACCATAGGAATGACGAAGTACTGCAGTGCCTGATCCGGGGTAAATCGTAAGGTCTGAAACCAGGCTAATGGTCGTTTCTCCTCCAAAAAGGTGCTTTTTAAAACTCCTGGCAAGCAAACTCCCCAGCAATACACTAGCCTCATTTTCTGACTTTTGACCATGAAAGTATATTATGGGAAAATTCACCGCGGAATCTGCTGTGGCATTGTGATGAATTGATAAAAAAACATCTGCTCTTGCTTTTTTTGCTATTTCAGCTCTCTGAGCCAACTCTACATGAGTGTCAGCAGTTCGGGTCATAACTACCTTGGCACCTTTGGACTCAAGCATTTCCTTGAGCAAATGTGCAACCCGTAAGTTTATCCACTCCTCGCGCTCACCCGAGGGGCCAATTCGAAATGTGTCTGAATCTGCTGTAGCACCATGTCCCGGATCCAAGCAGATAGTTTTGCCATGCAACGGATTCCCAATTTTAACGGCATTGCCTTGCCAGGCAGCAATTAGCATAAAGACCATTAAAAGGCCGCTCAAAATTGCAAATCGTAGTACTTTGTAGTTTTTATGCATATACATTTAATATAGTTCAGTATTCTAAGATCAATTATTTTTCTTTCAATTTATTAAGATTTGCGTTTAGAAGAGGCTCTTATCATAAGTTCTGTCCTCAGCACTTCATTCCGTATTTTCGCATTTTCTTTTTTATCAATGGCCTCTAGCAACATACGAGTCGCCAACATGCCCATTTCAAAGCCTGGCTGAAGCACACTGGTGAGTGGTGGATCCATGAGTTCCGTTATGGTTGGATCATCAGAGAAACCCACAATTGCCACATCTTCCGGAATTCGCAATCCTTTAGATTTAATTGCTTTCATAGCCCCTATAGCTGCCAGGTCGTTTACAGCAAAAAAGGCATCTGGATTTTTATCGCTATTCAATAGCTTAAGCGCAGCTTTGTACCCCGATTTAAAAGAATCTCCTTGCACAGATAGTTCCGGATCATATTCTATTTGATAATTTTGAAGCGCTTTTTGATATCCTCTGGCTCTTTCCTTTGATATTTCCAGGTTCGATGGAGCCATCAAATGGGCAATGCGCTTACACCCTTTTTGGATAAGATGTTCTGTAGCATGTAGAGCACCTTCATAATCGTCCACAACTACACTACTTGTATTCAAAGAAGGTAAGCATCGGTCAAACTGAACGATTGGAATACCACGTTTTTGCAATGACAAAAAATGATTGGCATTTTCAGTTTCCTTAGAAATGGATACGAGCAGGCCATCAACCCGAGAAGCCATTAAAGCATTGGCGTTCATTTTTTCCCTTTCTAATAATTCGTTCGATTGGCAAATCATGACATGATAGCCAGAACTGTAAGCAACATCTTCAATACCACTGATCACAGAGGAGAAAAAGTAATGCACAATTTCGGGAACGATTACGCCAATAGTAAAAGTTTTGCTCTTTCGTAGATTTTGAGCAACTGTATTGGGCTGATAGTCTAATTGCTCTGCCAGATCTGCAACAGCTTTCTTTGTGGCAGAACTTATATCTGGATGATCTTTTAACGCTCTTGATACAGTAGAAGGCGCAATGTTGAGTTTTTTAGCAATATCTTTAATGGTTATCTGCTCCGATGACATTTTTTGTTTTTTTTCAGCGTAAAAAACTATTTATCAGACGTTTAGTTAAAAACTAATGGTAAGTAAAACAGTTCAAAAAAATTAATTCAGCTAAAATACAAAGCCATTAGATATATACATAATGGAGCCATTTGTTTTTTGCCTAAGAAAAGTACAAAACCAAAAACATCCAAATTATAACTGGTTGCAGCACAATCTGAAATGCAAAACATGATAAATGTCATGTTTTGTACTTTTCCTATGTGTTCATTTATGTACCATTATAAAAATTGTAACTTTTCCGAAATCGATTGCACTAACGATTTCGTTAAAAAATCGTATAGTTTTAGGTCAAAACTCTATGATTATTCAATTTACATTTCGTATATATGTTTGAAATTTAAAATATCGCAAAAAGAGATGGAAATTAAGAAACATAGAATTAACGCGATTGGAGGTCAATTATCGCAATTCGACAAACTACCATTAATGCAATTATTGAATAATATTTATATTAATATCAAACTAATTATAAAGCTGGACGTACTTAATCAAATCATTAACCATAAGGTTGTGTTGATGCCAGCTACACTTAATAAAACAACAATTTAAATTCCAGTAATATGAGGCAAAAGTATCTGTTTAGTTACTTGTTATCTTTACTTGCTATGTTCTTGATCAATTTACAACTGCAGGCACAGCAAAGAACCATAACAGGAAGGGTTTTGGATGGCTCTGACAATAGCCCAATGCCCGGTGTAAGTATTGTAATTGAGGGTACCACTCAGGGTACCGTTTCTGATGTTGAAGGGAACTATACCTTGGAAGTGTCACAAGGTGATGTTCTGGTATATGCATTCGTAGGTTTTTTGAGAGAAAGAATTACTATATCTTCTCAATCTGTGATTGATGTACAATTGACCCCCGATATCACTGCACTAGAGGAAGTAGTAGTAGTTGGTTATGGTGTACAAGAAAGAGCAAGAGTTACAGGCTCTATAGCCAAGGTAGATGGAGCAAGACTTATGGAGCATCCGGTACCATCATTTGAAGCCGGGCTTCAAGGTAAAGCTCCTGGCGTTCAAATCACCCAATCATCTGGTATTGCAGGCGCAGGCTCGCAAATCAGAGTTCGGGGTAATGGTTCTATCACAGCAGGTGGAGATCCATTGATCGTAATTGACGGTATGCCTATCGCAAATAATGAAGGGGATCGTCGTGGTGCTGCCAATACCAACCCATTGGCAACTATTAACCCAAATGACATTGAGTCTATTGAGATTTTGAAAGATGCATCGGCTGCGGCGATTTATGGATCTCGTGGTGCCAATGGTGTTATACTTATTACTACCAAAAGAGGTAAAAGTGGAAAGCCACAATTTAACTTAAATTACCGAGTAACTGCCAGTGAGCCTACCTCTAAGCTTAACATGCTTAACGGAAGCGAGTATTTGGGATTAATGCAAGAAGCCTACGAGAATGACGCGATTTATGGAAATGGTAATTTGAATCAAGGGCCAAGACCTAATTTACTTCAAGGCTTAACTTGGGAAGAAGCTTCTATGAACAATACTGATTGGCAGGATGAAGTTATCAGAATGGGCATAAGCAATGCTGTTGACTTTTCAGTAAACCAAGGAACAGAAAAATTCAAGTCATACATTGGGCTTTCTTACAGCGACGAAAATTCATTTCTTGATAAAAACAATTTTGAACGTTTAGGTGCTCGCGCCAATTTTGACTATTCTCCAACCAACAGAATGACGATTTCTTCGCAAGTTGGCTTTACGCACAATACAAACAATATTGTGCCTGTAGCATGGAATGGTGGACATGGTACAGCAATTTCAAGAGCACTCCCCTATTTTCCTTTGAGAGATCCTGATTCAAACAGTGGGTATTTCAAATTCCCTGATGGCGTTAATCCGCGAGAAGAGTTAGAAAACAGAACCATGCGCGATCGTTATCTACGTACTTTGGCCAACCTTGCAGTTGATTACGACATTGCTAAAGACTTACATTTAAAAGTAGGTGGTGGTATAGATTATACTGATCGCACCTATGATGAATATAGAACTATAAATCTTGTCGCCAACCCAGATGCCAATAGAAATAGAAATTATGATATGACCTGGAATGCCCAGGCTATATTAACCTATAACCTCGATTTGGGATCTGATCATAGCTTCAATTTTATGGCTGGTACAGAGGTTTTAAAATTTAACCCAGAGTCGAACTTTACAAACGTTACTTGGGATCAAGCCGCATTAAGTGGAGAGCCAGAACCAATCTTAGGCGCTCCATTATTCAATGATCCTTTTATACCAGAGGTTATTCGCAGCAGCAACAATTACCGTTTCGCTTACAATCCCCTGCAATCATATTCTTTCCTTTCTTATTTCGGTAGGGTAAATTATATGTACAAAAGCAAATATCTATTAAATGCCAATGTTAGAGCTGACGGTTCTTCACGTTTTGGCGCCAATAATAAATGGGGTTTCTTTCCTGCTGCTTCTGTGGGTTGGTTATTGCATGAAGAAGATTTTCTGGCCAATAACAGTACAGTTTCAAATTTGAAATTAAAAGCAGGCTATGGAAGAACGGGTAATGCTGAGATTCCAAACTATGCACAATGGGGCACAACACGTGTAAATGAGCCAAGATTGTACAATGGCAATCAAATGATATATCAGGACAACCTAGCCAATCCAGATTTGCGTTGGGAGTCGAGTACTACCTATGACTTAGGTTTAGAATTTGGTCTCTTTAAGCAAAGATTTACGGGTGAAATCGCCATTTATCGCAAAGATGCACGTGATTTATTTTTGAATGTAAATGTACCGACATCATCTGGTTGGGGATCTGTTCTCCGTAACATAGGACACATTCGAAATGATGGTATTGAATTTTCATTCAATGCAAATGTAATGAATAAGGCAGTTACCTGGGACGTTGATTTCAACATTGCAAGAAACGTTAACAACGTAATGAGCACAGGTGGAGCGCCACCAGATGCTTTGGGAGGGCCTGGTGATGTTCGGGTTTTAGAAGGTTACCCCGCCCCAGTTAATTATATCGTGAAATTCTTATATGTTGATCCTGATGATGGTTTACCTGTATTTGAAGGATTAACAAAAAACGATGCAGGCGAAGTAGTTGAAAGATTCGAAACCAAGACATACAATGCCGACCGTGACAGACAGCCTGTGGGTAAGCCATATCCTGATGCAATAGGTGGATTAAACAATAGTTTCCGCTACAAAAACTGGGATTTGTCGATACTTTTTAGCTTCCAAATTGGTGGTAATATTTATGACGATGCTGAGAAATTTCACATGAATAACTTAGGATCGTGGAACCTTCTTGGCAGAGTAAAAGAAAGATGGACACAGCCAGGTGATGTTACAGATGTGCCACGCGTTTCTTTGGGCAATAGCGGTATAGACAGAGGTCGCAATACTACAGAATATTTGCACGACGCGTCTTTTCTGCGCTTACGTACTTTAAGTGTTGGATACAATCTCCCATCTGAAATGTGTACACGCTACGGATTAACATCTGCACGGATTTCACTGATAGGTTCAAATCTTTTGACCTTCTCGAACTATCATGGTGACCCTGAAATTTTCAGAGATATGGAGAACAGACAGGAAAGAAACCTTGCGCCTAATGTCACCTATTTGACACCATTTCAGGCAAGAACGTATTCTGTGAGTTTGAACGTGCAATTCTAAAAGCTACATATAATGAAGAAACATATAAATATAATTTGGAGCCTGGTTGCGATAGTAATTATGAGCTCCTGTGCAGATGATTTTCTGACCATCAAACCGGAAAATCTAGAGTTAACAGAAGATGCCATCATTACAGCTGAAAATCTGCAACAATACATGTTAAGCAGCTACGATGCGGTGAGAAGCAATGGATTCTATTCAGGTATTGCCAAAGTTACGGGTGATGTATTGGCTGATGACGCACTTACTGATAACCGTGAATTTACTTGGACTCAAATTACCAACAGAGCCATGAACCTTTTCAATCCAAATGGCAGAGATGTTTGGAACAACACCTATCAAGCCATTGATAGAGCCAACTTCACCATGCGCAAAATACCAGAAATATTCGGTGACGATGCAAATGGTACTGAAGCCAATATACTTAGAGGCGAAGGTTTGTTTATCCGAGCATTGGGTCATTTTCATATCGTAAGATTTTTCTCCTATCCATATGCTGCCGAAAATCTAAGCAGACCTGGTATTCCTTACAGAACTACTGGTATTGCTGCCATTGAAGAAGCAGCCGAGATCGTTGGCCGTGGTACCTTGCAAAACACTTATACAAGGATCATTGAAGATTTGGAAGACGCCATAGAGTTGCTTCCTGAATTTTCAGAAACTGGAGCAAACAGAATCAGTAAGCAAGCTGCCCAGGCCATTTTAGCCAAGGTGTACTTTCAAATGAATGATTTTGCCAATGCCAGTACTTATGCTGATATGGTGCACAATACAGATTTATTCATGTTGCAGTCTGATGTTAAATATAGATATGCCAGAGCATCTGAAGGTTTATCTCCTGAAGATGGAAAAGAAGAAGTGATTTTCAGATTAGTCTCTACTGCGGCCGCTGATAACTCTGCTGGTACTATGGTAGGTATTTACAGATCTAATGATGAATCAAGAGGTAATCCACAATACTACCCCTCACCTGCTTTGGTAAATGCATTTGATGCCAATGACAAGCGCAGAGAAGCTTACTTCCTTGAAGAAGGCGGTAATATATGGTCAGCCAATTACAATTATGATTATGTAGATGCGATTGTAATTACCTATGGTGAATTACAGTTGATCAGAGCCGAAGCTCATGCAGAGGTTGGAAACATTGGAGATGCTACGGATGCTATCAATGATATATTGGAGCGTGCGGGGTTAAATACACTCTCTAGTCCTAATGCCAATGCAATTATTAACACCTCAAGAGCACAGAGAAGATTGGAGCTAGCATTGGAAGGTGAAAGACTACACGAACTTAAAAGATTAAGATCTGATAACATTCGTGGAGCCTCATGGAACGATCGCAGTTTATTGTTCCAGATTCCTGACTCAGAGCAAAATGGTAACCCAGGTATTGAATTAAACTAAGCATTGAATTATGAAAAAGAACATATATAGCTTATTGATAATGGCTGTGGTGGTGTTGATGGCTGTAACTGCCTGTGACCACGGCCTCAAATGGGATGATTTGGAGGTAGGAGAGCCATTCTCTAAACCAGAAGGTGTTTTTGGAAGTTGGATTGCCGAAGAAATTAATATTGCCGATCCTGCCACTGATACAGAAAGAAATGTGATTGAATATTTCGGACTGTCTAGTTATACAATTGAATTCAGACAAGATGGAACTTTTAGTGTAACTGGAGGTCTCGAAGTAGCCAATTTTATAGGGATGCGCAGCGGACAATGGGCTTTGAAAGATTCAGCTGAGTTGCCGGATCGTATTGAATTAACCAGTGGCGAAAGAGTAGTAAATCTCAGACTTTTGGCTCCTCCTCGTGAAGGAACGCCACTACGGGTAGCATTCGATAGACAAAGCGGCGGTGAGACCATATTGTCGTACAAGTATCACTTTAAAAAGGCAAATTAAACGCAATCGACATGAAATCGACATTAAAAATTTTGAGCGAATTTTACACTAACCGTGAATGAATTTTTAATCAAAGATTCCTAGTGACCTTTTAAAAAAAAATTATATACACATGAAACGTAATATAACTTTATTATACATACTAATAGCCATGTTTGGGTTTACCCAAGCATTCGCGAACAATGGTG
>DAIQNU010000040.1:0-5440 GCA_036788235.1 Cyclobacteriaceae bacterium | reverse complement strand
TTATATACACATGAAACGTATTATATCTTTAATATACATTCTGATAGCAACTGTAGGATTTGGTTTTACCCAGTTGTTTGCCAATAACGGCGAGATAAGAGGCGTATGGTCTTTTCCTGCTGCCTTCGAACCTGATGAAGAGGTGGAATTATTCTTTGATCTTGGTGGCACGACCTTTAGCGATTACAGCGATCTTTACCTGTTTTCCTGGTCACCAAGAGAATTTTACGGATGGACAGATGCCAAACCGGCAGGAACTAAGTTGACTTTGGTAGAAGGATCCATCTATAAATTGCCTAAGCAAAAATTAACGGATCTGTATGGCGTGGCTGCCGGAGAATTTGGATTAATCATTCAAGGCTTAATCAGAAATGGCGAAGGTACAGAGCAAACCGCGAATTTCGACGAGGAAAATGATAATGAATTCCGTCTTTTTGATTTTAGCACCATGGCCAACAGAGCTGCTGTGGTATGGCCCGAGCGCTTTACAGCAAATCGCCCGGCTACCATAGTCATGAACAGAACACAAGTGTGTACGCCTGATGGTAAACAATCACTTGAAAATCAACCCAATATTAAATTACACAGTGGTGTAAATGTATGGCAGAAAACGATTCCTTGGGATCAGTCTCCACTAATGCTTGCTACAAGTAATGAAAACGTCTTCAAGCTGGATATGACAAGTTTAAATACTTATTATGGCCTCGATGCTGGTACAGTTGTAAACGAAATTAACTTTGTGTTTAACAATGGTGCATGGGATCATGAAGGTAAAGACCCCCGGGCTAACTGTGGTGATTTTAGATTAACCCCGCCTACCGATGCCTCTACGGAATTGCCTTTTGAAGTGCATCCAACACAGTTTACCCAAAAGGACATCGTAGTACTTACTTACAATCCAAGCCTTGATATAGAAGGCACTGAATTTGGGCAGGGTGTCTTGGCCAACGAGCTGAAAATTTATGTTCGCATGTTAATCAATGACTCATCTGATTCAGGTTTTGATACCAACGATGATATGTTGATGCAGAATCTTGGAGATGGCAGATATCGTTTTGTATTTATTCTTGACGACCTCAAAGAGCGCGTAAGCTTTAGCGGAGGTTTCCCGGGAGTTGCAGAAGCATTGGGCATTAGCTTTTTCAATGCAACCGGACAACGGGTGCATGAAGAAACACCATTGACCATTGAGGTTTTGGAAGCTGATAATTAATAAGCAAGCCAACTGTCAATGATTTATGAAAAATAGAATCGCCATACTTGTAAAAGGCCGCTTATGTGCCATAGTATGCGACAAATATGCCGGTTCATTGTCACCATTGAATACTAAATAAATACAGATGAAATGAAAAATATAGCCTATTTACTCATATTTCTCTCAGGACTTTTCATGGTCTCTTGTGCAGAAGACTTTGAAGATGGTCCTGCCAGAGGAACCAATCCACCGACTATTACGGTGATCAGCCCTGAAACTGATGCTGTTGTACTGGCTGGTACAACCATTAATTTGAAAGCCAATATTGCAGTGCCTTCAGGTATTCGTTCAGCACATATCGAATTTTTCGGTAGAACCATCGAATTACCCACTGATGGCAACAAAATTGAAGTTGATCAGAATTTGCTTATTCCTTCTAATACACCTACCGGTGAATTTACCTATAAGCTGGTTGTGACAGATATGCTTAGAAATAGCGTAACTAAAGAGGGAAAACTTCAAGTAAATTTTGGTGTGGCAGCTAAAATCATGAGTCCAAGTGCTGTTTACAAAACCAATGACTTTACGCCATTGGCCAATATGCCGCTTGATTTCAAAATCTACTCGGAAAGTGAAATTACAAACATTGTATTGAAGGGATTTGGTTCAGAAACGCAAATACCTCTTACAGGTATTTCACAAGCTGACGAATTGACCTGGCTTTTACAAAGTGAATTTGCCATCCCGCTGGTAGATGATGGTGAATATCCAATCGTAATTGAGTTTTCCAATAGCAATGGAGATAAATATGCCTATGAAGTAGATTTATTTATTTCTTCGCAAAAATTGTACGCTATTGGTGAAGCAGTTGGTGGTTGGGGCGATGAAGATCTCGTTAGACTAGATTTTGTAAATGAAGAAGATCGTTATAGATGGGTTAGTGAAATGACCCTTGAAGCTGGAGAAATCAAGTTCCGTCCATTTAATGATAGCTGGGACAATGCAGTGGGTTTAACCAATTTTCAAATCGACAATGGTGATGGCACTCCAAACTTTAACATAGCCGAAGCCGGAGAATATCGCATAGAGGTGGTTTATCTGAAAGCAGGCAATGAATACCCTGTTGATAATGGTTATATGTTGGTTTCTTTTACCAACCTCGCAACCGGTAAAAAAGACCAATATTCAAAATCTATGCACCTCATAGGTGAGGCATCGGGTGGCTGGAATGACGACGATGTGGTTCCTATGACCTTTACAGGTGATGCATCCGAACTGAAATGGGAATATACCATGGATATGGTAGCTAGTGAATTTAAATTCAGACCATATGCCAATTCTTGGGACGACGCCATTGGACTGGAAGCGGGTGCACTGACTATTGAAGCTGCCAAGCCAAACTTTGCTATTCCTACCCCTGGTAATTATCATATTGAGGTGGTATTTGATGCAGTGAACTTCGATTATCCTAATGAAAACGGATATACCAGCATTACCATTACCAATACAGAAACGCAGGAAGTACTGTCATATCCACAAGAGTTTGAGGCTCCCGATAATCTCTATCTAATTGGCTCTCCAAATGGCTGGACAAATACTGCCGTAAATCTGGCAAATTGGGGAATGAATAAAAATGGAGCTGTGTTCAGCGCAAGATTTGACCTTGCTGAAAACAGTGAATTCAAGTTTGTTCCTAACCCACCTTCATGGGCAGGTGAATTCGGATATGGTTATTTCGAAAATGTATCATCATTTATCGAAGAAAGTGGTGGGAATTTGAAATTAACTGGGCCAACGCGCGAATATTTATTGGTTTTAGATTTGTTTGAGCGTAGTGTAAACATGTATAAATCAGGTCTATTTAAAGTAGGCTCGGCCAATGGCTGGAATAACCCAGATGATGCTGTTCAAGAATTTGAAGAAACAGGTGATAAAGTCTATTCACTTACCATTGAGCTGGTAGAAGACGAAGAGTTTAAAATGGTTGATGCATTAGGTAGCTGGAACTACGGAGAATTTGGCTTTAACGATTTTACTCTAAGTGGTACAGCAAATGTTATAGAATCAGGCGGAAACTTCAAGTATGAAGGAGAAGGAGGCAGCTACACCATCGTCGTAAATCTCAACACAAATACAATAACAATAAACTAATGGAATTTGGAATTCAGTCTGTTGTAATTCTCTTATCACAGACTGAATTTCTTACCATTAAAACCAAGAAAAAATGTCGTACAAATACAAAAATTACCGGATTGCCCTTTTATTGAGTCTGGCTATATTGCTAATTTTACCTGGCAAGTCATTGGCTCAGCAAACTGCCATTAGCCCGGCAATTTTTACCTCAGAAACTGAAATTACAGTTACTTTTAATGTAACGGGTAATTCCTTGGCAAATGAGGACGATGCCTGGCTTTGGTCTTGGATACCAAATGAGAATATTGATGCCAGATCCAATATCAACCCTGCTGGTTCAAATTCAGAGCTGACAGACCCAGTAAAACTCACCAAATCTGTAAGTAACGGTCAAACTACTTTTAGTTTAAGCTTTGTACCGCAAGATTTATTTGATGAGGATATAAGTGAGGTTAGTACCATTGGTATGCTGGTAAAAGGTAATGATTGGGGTGATGGCCAAAGTAGTGATTTTGTAGCCAGCTTCTTTATTGGAGATTATACAGCATTGCTCACAGCTCCACTCAATGACCCTTTCTTTGTAGAAACTAACGAACAATTTACCATAAGTGCAGAAGCATCAGAAGTATCTGATTTTGAATTATTTATCAATAATGTAAGCGTCGATCAACAAAGTGATGTCTCAATGTATTCCTACTTGCATACAGTAGTTGAGACGGAAGGCCTTACGCAAGTCAGGTTGATGGCTACTGCCGCTGAATTTAGTCAAGAACTTAGCTTTTCTTATGTTTTGAGAACAGCCACGGTTGAGCAATCGCGCCCAGCGGGTATTATCGAAGGTATAAATTACGGTTCTGATGATACGAAAGCCACACTTTGTTTACGCGCACCATTTAAACAATCAGTATTTGTATTGACTGAATCGAATGATTTTAAAGTATCGCCAGACTACCAAATGTTTAAAGATGGTGAGTTTTTCTGGCTTGAAATCAGTGATCTTGAACCTGGTGTAGAATATGCTTTTCAATATCTGGTAGATGAAAGTGTAAAAGTGGCCGATCCATATGCTGATAAAATACTGGATCCGGATGATCGCTGGATCCCCGAATCAATTTACCCAAATCTTAAGCCATTTCCTGAAAATGCACTCAGCAGTACATGGCATGCCAACCGCCTGGCGGTAATCCAGACAGCACAGGAAGATTATACCTGGCAAGTCACCGATTTTCAAAAACCCGACAAAGAAGATTTGATCATTTACGAGCTTTTAATCAGAGATTTTTTTGGCCCGGAACATCGCAGTTACCAGACACTTATCGACACTTTGGGGTACTTCAAGCGCCTGGGTGTAAATGCTATAGAACTAATGCCAGTAATGGAATTTAATGGAAATGATAGCTGGGGTTACAATACCACCTTTATGTTTGCTCCCGACAAAGCCTATGGTACCAAAGATCAACTCAAAGCTTTTGTAGATGCCGCCCACCAGCACGGAATAGCAGTTATTCTTGATATTGTGCTTAACCACCAGGATATTCCCAATCCTTTTGCATTGATGTACTTTGATGGTAGTGCTCCTACTGCTGAAAACCCTTGGTTCAATACACAAGCCAAGCACCCTTTCAATGTGTTTTTCGACATGGATCATGAGAGTACTTATACACAGCACTACATGGACACCTCCCTGCATTATTGGATCAACGAATTCAAGGTAGATGGTTTTCGTTTCGATTTATCAAAAGGCTTTACCCAAGTTGATAGTGGCGATGATGTAGGTCTTTGGAGTAGCCGCGACGATTCCAGAATTGATTTATTAAAGAGAATGGCTGATGTAGTATGGTCTTATGCACCAGATACCTACATTATGTTAGAGCATTTTGCAGACAATCAAGAAGAAACTATTTTGGCAAATTACGGCATGATGCTCTGGGGTAATTTGCACTTCGAATATCGTGAGGCTATGAAAGGTAACGCATCAGGTAGAACGATCGATTGGGCATGGTATCAACGCAGAAACTGGTCTCAAAATAGTCTTATCACCTATTTTGAAAGCCATGACGAAGAGCGTCAAATGTACGACATGTTGGAGTTTGGCAGAGTCGATGGCAGCTA
>DAIQNU010000039.1:0-15129 GCA_036788235.1 Cyclobacteriaceae bacterium | reverse complement strand
AACTTGTATTGCGTTAGTTCTTTATTCAATGCCTGTGAAGGCAGACTTCCTGGGAATAATAATGCACTTAAAACTACATTGGTATCCACTACTAGCATATTACTGACGCGGATGATACTCTTCCCCAAAAAGATTTTTCATAGTAAGGTCGTCCAATTCCATTATGTTCTGAAAAACTTCCAGCGTAAGACCATTTTCTTTTGTTTCTTTTCCGACTTTATCCAGAAAGTTCTTCATCTCACGATCATCCATTTGCAAAGCATAGTTAAGAATTGCATTGATTTTTCTGGAGGCATTCAATTTAGTGTCTTCAGTTGCATACTTCCACTTTTTAGCAGTCATATCATCTACCTCAATTACGATACGTTCCATTTTACTCCTGATTTGTATACTACGTACGAAAACTTCAAGAATAAAGATATATACACCAGTTAACCAAATTAATCACTATAGAAATAATTCGATCTTTAAATCCTGACTAAAGAGATGAGAAATAGTGAATAAATTTGAAGTATTGTTTTAAATTTGCCTCTATGTTGTACTTCATTACTGCCTTATCGTTGTTATTTTTTGGAATAGGTTTTCTCATAACCAAGAGTAATGCCAAATATACGCTGGCAGGTTACAATACCATGACCCCGGATCAACAGGCAATGGTTGACATTAAATCCCTAGTAAAAATTCACCGATTTTTTCATATTTTTTTATCCATATCTTATCTGGCTTTCGGCTGTATTTTGATATTGCAATTTGGATCAATACATGGTGGTATTTTTCTGGTTGTTTATCCAATATTAGCTTACATAGCTTACTTGGGCTATTTGTCAAAACACAGTATCAAGCAGAATAAAAGCACCTATTACTTGGTAATACTTGTCTTGCTTATAGTGCTATTTTCGATCAGCGCCATGTTTTTTTATACCTTAAAGGAAAACCAAATCATTCATTCATCCGACGCTATAGAAATTACTGGTATGTATGGTGAAATAATTGCATTAAATGATATAAAGTCTGTCCGGTTGATTCCTCATGCACCAACAATAAAAAGAAGAGCCGGTGGCTTTGCAATGGGTGCAGTAAAGAAAGGGGATTTTCAAATTCAATCTGGTGAAAAAGCAAAACTATTTTTAAATGATCAGAATGAAGGTAAAATAATTGAGATTGTATTAATTAACGGTACGAAAATCTATTATTCAACTGCTAGCGGAAATACTGAGTATCAACTTCAGAAATTTCCAGCTAAGCTTGTAATTAATTAATGTCCCTGGTTCATTCCTTTTTTTGCCTCAACCCATATATTTCTCCTTAAGCCGTTCAAAAATTCCAAATACGGCAGGGCATATTTTCGTGTTTTGCAATGAAATATCAAGTATTTGTACAAATCTTTTGCGGTCAGTATGCGGGTATTCTCTACAAGCGGTTGGTCTGTGATTGTACACAAGACAGCTGTTGTCTTCTAACAAAAAAGGACAGGGAGGCTTGGGGAAAACATAATCCCCGTCTTCATCCAGATGTAAATAGCTATTAATAAATGCGGAAGGTTTCATTTTCAGGTGCTTGGCAAGTCTTTGTATATCCACTTGCTGAAACCGGGGGCTTGTAGTTTTGCAACAGTTGGCACATTGCAAGCAATCAATTGTCTCAAAGGCTTTATCGTGCCAGGTAGATACATCTTTATCCAGGGATTTGGGTTTCGTTCGCTTAAGAGTTTTTATAAGTTTCAGATTATCTTTAAGTTGAAACTCCGCTTGATGTCCTAAATTTTCACTTGTTAAAATTTCCATAATTTAAAGGGCACGAAACAAACCTTAAAATTAGGAAGCTCCCACTGACTGTACAAGTTTCGGGGTGAAAGTTGGAATATTTAGGTTTCCAGGGTAAAATAATATTTATAGCATCGAGTAAATACACAGTTAAGGTTTGAGTTTTCCTTTGGAATCCATTTCATCAATAAGCAAATCGTATTTTTTTTGCTTATTTTTCCATCGCTCCATTGCATATTGTTGCATATCTTCTACTCGATCTTTTTCATCAACGATTTCAAAACCAAGCAGAGATTCAATTATATCTTCCAGTGTTGCAATTCCATCCATACCACCATATTCATCAGTTACCAAAGATATATGCTCTTTTTTCGAAAGCATTAAATCCCAGGCATTAAATAGTGTTGTAAATTCACTGAATGAAATAATGTCTCTTTTTATGTCTTTCAATTTTAAATCGAATTGATCCTCCGCTAATTTTTCAAATACCATGGCTCTAAAAACATAACCGGTAATATTATCCCTGTTTTCGTTAAAGATAGGAATCCTTGAAAAGTGTAGAAATTCCTTGTTCTTCAAAAACTCTTGTAAAGTCATTTCTTCATTTGCGGTAATAACAACAATGCGAGGAGTCATTATTTGTTTAATTTTGACGCTTTTTAGTTTAATCAAATTTTGAATTATCTTATTTTCTTTGTCTACAAATATCCCTTCTTGTGCTCCAATGCTAGCTAGAGCCGAAATTTCCTCCCTACTTGTGGTAAACTCACCTTTGCTTTTTGAAATTGCCTTGGTGATGTATGAAGATATAATAACCAATGGATAGGTTATGAAAATCATTCCATTTATGACATTGGTAGCAAATCCTACAAGTTTCTTGTTATAATTTGCGCCAAGAGTTTTTGGTATAATCTCTGTGAGAACTAAAATCAGAATCGTTAAAACTGCCGATACAATTCCGAAATAAGCTTCCCCAAACACAATGGTAGCTTGAGCGCCCACTCCAGCTGCCCCAACTGTATGAGCAACTGTATTCAAAGAAAGTATTGCGGATAAAGGCTTATCAATATCTTCTTTGAGTTGAATCATACTAGCCGCACTTTTATCACCAATTTCAAATCTCGATTTTAAATATGAGATTGGGGTAGAAAGAAGTACTGCTTCCATAATCGAACATAAAAATGATATTACAAGGGCAAGAGAAAGGTAAATTAATAAAAGGGTCATGTTAATGAGTTTTTTTGATTTTCAGCATTATGAAATTGCTTGGAAAGCTACAATTTTATTTATTAGAAAACCATTTGCTACACCTACTAATGACGTAAAATAGAGATTACTAGTCGACAATATAGATAGTATTCTTTATTAAAAGCCAATTGTTATTTACTTTTGCGCCTTATGAAAAAGGTTGCCTTCTATACACTGGGCTGTAAGCTTAATTTTTCCGAGACCTCATCGATCGCCAGATCATTTGAAGAAAAGGGCTATGCGCGTGTGGAATTTCATGAAAATCCGGAAGTGGTGGTCATCAATACCTGCTCAGTTACAGATAATGCCGATAAAAAGTGCAGAAAGATTGTAAAAGATGCGCATAAAAATGCCGACAACCCCTATATAGTTGTCATAGGATGCTATGCACAATTGAAACCTCAGGAGATTGCTGCCATTCCGGGTGTTGATGCGGTATTGGGTGCATCAGAAAAATTCAGACTTTTGGAGCTACTCGATGGTTTTGAAAAAAATGAAAGCCCAAAGGTTCTCGCCACCGAAATTGAATCTGCCAAAACCTATCACAGTGCCTATTCATTAAATGACCGAACACGTACTTTCCTGAAAGTGCAGGACGGCTGCGATTATTCCTGTACATTTTGTACCATTCCACTTGCCAGAGGCAGCAGCAGAAGCGATACCATCGAAAATGTAGTGCATGCCGCTCATAAAATCGCTAGCGAAGGTGTCAAAGAGATTGTTCTGACAGGCGTAAATACTGGAGACTTCGGAATACGCGCCGGAAAACGGGAAGATAATTTTCTGGATTTGATCCGCCAGCTAGATAACGTGGAAGAAATTGAGCGATTCAGAATATCTTCTATAGAGCCCAATTTGCTAAGCGATGAAATCATCGAGTTCGTGGCTGCTTCTGAGCGCTTTGTACCACACTTTCACATTCCATTACAGTCAGGCAGCAACAAGATTTTAAAGTTGATGCGCCGTCGTTACCAGCGAGAATTATATACTGCAAGGGTGCAAAAAATCAAGTCATTAATGCCACATTGCTGTATTGGGGTTGACGTAATTGTTGGTTTTCCTGGTGAAACACAAGATGATTTTATCGAGACCTATCAATTCTTAAATGACCTTGATATATCCTATTTGCATGTCTTTAGCTATTCTGAAAGAGATAATACACTGGCTATAGACCTGGAAGGGGTGGTGCCGGTAAAAGTACGCAATGAACGTTCAAAAATGTTGAGGTCGCTTTCTGAAAAGAAGAGACGTTTTTTCTATGAAACTCAGCTTGGCTCGAAGCAAACAGTACTTTTTGAAGATGATGTCGAAAATGGACTAATACATGGATTTACCCCAAATTATGTCCGAGTTGGCTTACCATATGACGAAGCAATGGTAAACGAAATGATGGAAGTGTCTTTAAAAGAAATTAGAGTCTCGGGCTGTGTAACTGGACAAATAGTAACCCATTTACCAATCTTAGAAAAGACTATTTTTTAAAAAATTTTTCGGTTCTATTATCAATTTTTAGGTAGTACAACCCTGATTCCATGTTCTCCAGAGTGATTTCACGAGAAACGCCATGACTTATCAGTTTACCGTCGGTATCCACAACTTCATAAGGAGTTTCTCTAGATAGATATATTTTATTGTCTACACGTGTTGGGTAAAACGATATGGGTTCGAGCTCGCTGAAAAACCGCTCTACTTTCGAATAGTAAATTTTTCCTTCAGGACTTTCATATTTGATTCTATAGGTATTATCGCCTGAATGGTGCATAGGGGGCAAACTGTAGTGATTGTTTTCAAATGAACCTTTTGCAGAGATTTCCTTACTGGCATACCATTTTTCATTGCGGTATTGCTCAATATAAAACACTCCACCATCAATCTCACCCGTTGTAAACCAGTTAATACTATTGCCGTCCAATGTAAAAGTTAAAAATTGAAATTTACTCCGGCTTCGAATTACTTGAGGGTTTATAATTTTGGGAGTGCATCCTTCTGTATGAACTATTCTTATAACGACGGGATTTCCAATATTAAAAGCAGACAAGTCAATTTCATAGGCAGATGAAGTTGGTTTACTCAAAACCAATTTATCATTCAGAAATACTTCTTGTGTACAGAATTTTGACTTATCATCTGTCAATGGATTTTGTACATATATATTTTTTCCTTGAAATTCACCAGCTACGGTAAATTCTCTTTGCTGGGCAGGAGCGACTTCGCTCAGCAGAAGAAATAGAAACACACAAATGTTTAAGATCAAATTCACTATTTATTTTTCAACAATACAACGCGCAATCATCATGTAAGTTTTCAAAGTAATAACAAAAAAAAATCTTTTGAAAGTACTTGTGAGTGCAAGACAAACAAAAATAGCTTTAACCTCGCAATAAATTGTTATGCAAGGTTAAAGCCAAATTAAATCTTCAACTAAAAAAAGGTCAATTATCGATTACTCGTATCTAAGTGATTCTATTGGATCGAGCTTGGAAGCTTTGTAAGCTGGATAGTAACCAGATAACACACCGACTGCTATACAGACCAATAATCCGATCGAAACCCATTGCCATGGAGCCACAAAAGTACCAGCATTTATAAGATTAGAAATAATATTGCCTATGCCTATGCCCAATACTACTCCGGTAAATCCACCAATAAGGCAAATAACAATAGCTTCAAAAAGAAATTGTTCTCTAATCCGCTTTGGAGTTGCACCTAATGCTTTGCGCACACCAATTTCACGCGTACGTTCTGTCACAGAAACCAACATGATATTCATAAGTCCAATTGAAGCGCCAAGTAGGGTCACAAATCCTATGACAAAACCTCCAATTCTAAGGTAGCCACTTATTTCATTGAGAGTCTCTTCAAGTGTTTTATTTTTACTCAATTCGAACGAATCTTCATCGCCGAGCGCATCACGACGAATCTTCCGCATTTGCCAGGTCGCCTCTCCCATGGTTTGTTCTACGCGCGCCGGATCAACGCTTTGGACGGTGGCGATGAAATTAAGATCACTTCTGCCTGACAGCCTTATGGCATTGCCAATAGGCATAAAAACTGTGCGGTCAGCGCTGGCATCTCCACCAAATCCTCCTTTTTCTTTAAGAATACCAATTACCTTAAATTGATTACCATATAATGATATCAGTTGATTGATTGGATCTTCATTTTTACCAAACAGTCCTTTTACAACTTCAGTCCCGATCAATACAAGGTTCGAATTGTTTTGAATATCAAGCGTGGTGAAATTTCGGCCTTTTTCTATTGTATAATCTCTTATGAACATAAAATTTTCATCTATGCCTCTTATGTTTACATTTGGATTTGTTTTTTTTGATTGGCGTTTAATTTCAGCATTACCGGATAAATAGACATGCAACGTAGTATTGCCTGCTGTAAAAGTCTCCTTAAATTCAGCTACTTCTTTGTATTTTAAATGCGTAAATATGCGCTCTTGTTTTCCTTGCTGGGTAGTACGATCGGTACGCTTACGACGTACATCAAAGGTATTGGCACCCAAACTTGAAAAACTGGTGCTTACTGAAGCTTTTATACCATCAATGGCAGTGAGAATACCCACCAGCGAAGTAATGCCAATAGCTATAATCATAGCGGTAAGGATGGTGCGAAGCAGATTGCCTTTAATTGATCGAATGGATTGCCTGAAGTTTTCCAGCAGATTCATGTATTTTTGGTTTTTTTTAAAAATAGTACAACAATAGTTCTGTTCTGGCGATATTTATATTAAGATTATATATCTTAGGAAGAAAGGTTAAAATAGTTTTTGAAATGCGATACATATTTATTGGCTTACTAATCTGCCTCATTACGCCATTAAGAGCCTCCAGTATTTTTATTCCAATGGACGATACACAAAGTAATCATCTAAAAGCCTATGGTATTGCCTATTGGGTATTGCAACAAAGTGTGGAAGTAGACTGGATGCTCAATTACAAAGGTGGTA
Organism: Cyclobacteriaceae bacterium; assembly: GCA_036788235.1. GTDB lineage: Bacteria > Bacteroidota > Bacteroidia > Cytophagales > Cyclobacteriaceae > JAFIEV01. The sequence goes on along the minus strand of DAIQNU010000039.1, from coordinate 8,160 downwards.
GTTTTATGACCAAATATTACCAGAAAATTGAAAATGAATTGGTAATTCGTGGAGTTTCTTATCAGGTGATCTCCGATGCTCAAGCTAATCAATTGTACAATGAATTGGCCAGCCCGGTGTCAAACACCGATGTCATGAAGCTTGAAAAAATACCTAAAATAGCGGTTTATTCTCCTAAAACTGCGCAACCTTGGGATGATGCCGTGACTTTGGTGCTAACATATGCCGAAATCCCATACGATGTTGTTTTTGACGATGAAGTAATGTACGGTGAATTGCCAAAATACGATTGGTTGCATTTGCACCATGAAGATTTCACAGGTCAGTTTGGTAAGTTTGAGAAATCTTACCGCAGTTTTCCATGGTATATTCAGCAAAAGCGCGAATACAATCAAATTGCTCGTAAGCATGGATTTAGTAAAGTCTCCCAACTAAAATTGGCTGTAGTTAAGCGAATCAAAGAATTCGTGGCTGGTGGTGGCTTTATGTTTGCCATGTGCTCTGCTACCGATACCTACGATATAGCACTTGCTGCCGAAGATGTTGATATCGTGGCTTCGGTATATGATGGTGATCCACCTGATCCGGATGCCCAGAGCAAACTTGACTATAGTAAAACTTTCGCTTTTAAAGATTTTACGCTTAAAATGGATCCGTACGAATATGAATATAGCTCTATAGACCAACAACCTGAAGAGCGTGGCACGCGAGAAAATAATGATTTTTTCACACTTTTTGAGTTTTCGGCCAAATGGGATCCCATTCCGACCATGCTCACGCAAAATCATAACCGTATCATAAAAGGTTTTATGGGGCAAACTACCGCATTTAAAAAAAGACAAATAAAATCAGACGTGGTGATTATGGGCGAATACAAAGAATTGGATGAAGCTCGTTACATTCATGGTATACACGGTAAGGGCTTTTGGACTTTCTATGGTGGGCACGATCCTGAAGATTATCAACACCTTGTTGGTGAAGACCCTACTGACTTGAATTTGCATCCCGGATCACCTGGCTATCGCTTGATACTCAATAATGTACTTTTCCCGGCAGCAAAAAAGAAAAAACAAAAAACATAGTGCTTAAATAGTTTTTAGCGTATATTTTCCAAGAAATTTTAGTGGAATATTCAACCTTTAAACTTTACTAACTATGTTGAAAGAATTTAAGGAATTTGCCATGCGGGGCAATGTCGTTGACTTGGCAGTTGGGCTTATTATCGGAGCTGCATTTGGTAAGATTGTCAACTCTGTAGTCAATGATATTATTTTGCCACCCATAGGTCTTATGATAGGTGGTGTAGATTTTTCTGACCTTAAATATGTTTTGAAGGAAGCAGTGGGGGAAACTGCGGCCGTCTCTATCAATTATGGCATGCTGATACAGACTATCATCGAGTTTATTATAATTGCTTTTAGTGTCTTTGTTGTAATTAAAGGAATGAACTCCATGAAGCGCAGAAAAGAAGAAGCTCCTGCTGAAGGTCCTGCACCTGCACAAGACATTGCATTATTAACCGAAATCAGAGATTTATTAAAGAAATAGCAGCTATTAAATATAAAAACAACGGGTCATAGGTATATCATATACTGTGACTCGTTTTTTTGTGAATGCTGGAAGTTCGTATTTTGTCTTTTAATGGCAAGTTAGGGTTCCCTGGTTTTTCCATTATGTTTGACATAGCGTACTCAGCTAATGCTGTAATAGTTAAGCTCGGATTAACGCCTAAGTTGCATGGAATTATTGACCCATCCACAATATACATATTTGGATAATTGTGTACTTCTAAACGATCGTTAACTACTCCAGACAGTTTATTTTTACCCATTGGACAGCCACCTAAAATATGAGCAGTCATAGGCATATTTAGCAAGATTTCTGGCCAAACATTTTGTGCAATACCATTCACTTTCTTTGCATAGCGTTTCATTACTTCTTGTCCTACTGGTATATAGGCGGGTACCTTTACATCTTTGTCATTTTTTAAAACCCTTTTTGCTCCAAAAAGACCTTTTTTCCATACCAATCGCATTGAGTTATCTAAGGATTGCATGACCAAAAAAATGATGCTATTGGATCCCCATTTTTTCCAATTAAAAGTGACCCGTATAAAATCAATTGGATGCTTGATAATTTGAAGTAGCAATTTTAGAAAGCGAATCAAACCAGTGCCTCCGCCAGTTGCTAATGTTCCCAACCTTCCCATGGCTCCGGCCTCATCATTGTATTTCACTACTTCAATGTGAGTGTTTTCATCCGGATTGAAGTAGGAGCTTATGGCCACACCGTGGTTTAATTTACGATCTGCATTGCTTACACCACATAGTGACTCACTATTTGTTAGGACATTTTCACCCAGTGTATCAGATAACTTTGTTAGCGTTTTGTAATAGTGTTTCTGCTTAAGCAGCAGATTTAAAGTACCCAAAACCCCGCCGCTTACCACCAATCCTTTACACAATAGTATTTTAGGTTTAAATCCTCTCTTTGTGGTTGAGGGTTTTATCCCTACATGATAAATGCCATTTTCAATGCTGATTTTTTCCACTAAAGTTTCGGATTGTATCCTGCAACCATATTGCTGTGCAAACCAGAGATAGTTTTTGTCAAGTGTATTTTTTGCATTGTAGCGACAACCAATCATACAGCCGGCACATTCAATGCATCCATTTCTCTTAGGGCCATACCCACCAAAGTAAGGATCTGCATCATAATCTTTTTTACCAAAAAATACCCCCAAGTTTACAGCTCCAAACGAATGCATTTTTCCCATGTCAGAAGCTACATCCTTAAGCAAGAAATCTTCCTCATTGAGTTTTTTATTGGGCTCAGTACCAAGCATAAAGCGGGCTAAGTCATAAAATGGGAGTAGAGTCTTTTTCCAATCTCTGAAATGAGCCCAGATCTTATTCTCAAAAAAAGCATCTGGTGGAAACATATGCGTATTCCCATAAACTAAGCTGCCACCACCCACCCCCACACCACTTAATATTGTGACTTGTCTGAAAAAACTAATATTTTGAAAGCCAAAGCACCGGAGTAGCGGTGCCCATAAAAATTTTTTAATGTTCCAGTCCGAGGTAGGGAAATCCTGAGAATCATATTTCCGCCCTTTTTCTATAACCAATACGTTATAGCCTTTTTCTGATAAGCGCATAGCTGATACACTTCCTCCGAAGCCAGAACCAATGACAATATAATCATAAACCTCTGTCATATATTGATATCAAAAAATTAGCCTCTGTCAACCCTAAGCTTTTTTAGGCACTAATATTCAAACATATTCTATAAATACTGCCTGCAAGGCTATAAAATGTTTTAACTTTATTTTTAGAAAATTACGTTTAATAGTATGAAGCCAAGCAAACAAACTTTTTATGTCACAATGACAAAAATAGTCGTTTATAATGGATTAATTTTCATAATTTTTGTGTAATGGGGTAGTATTTTTTTGATTTTTAGAATGCTTGTATAAAAGATGGCGGATAGTGCAACGATAAAAAAAGAGATTAATGGCTGGTATCAAGATTTACTGGGGCAGGTAGAATCTAATAAGCATATTTTCGATGATCAATTTGATTTAGAATGCACCCGGCAAATTATTGAAAAAGTGGTAAGCAAGATGAACGATGTGTATTTTAGGGCAGAGTTCGTCGGATTTGAAAACTTCCCCAAAAGAAATAATCCAGATAGGCCATTAATATTTGCCAGTAACCATTCAGGCATGGCTTTTCCATGGGATGCCATAGTGTTGGCCTCAGAAATGTTCAAAAGGCATAATTATGGCGCTGATGCTATGCGACCTTTATCTTCTGTAATGCTATCAGGATCTTCACTCATGAACCCATTTATGTACAAAGATCTATGGAAAATTGTTGGTTCGGTAGATGCGACTTTTCTGAATTTCGAAACTATGCTTCACCAAAATGATCATAACCTATTGATCTACCCCGAAGGAGTGTCAGGAATAGGAAAAGGCTTTGATAAAAAATACCAGTTGCAGCGTTTTTCAACCTCTTTTATTACACTTGCTATTAAGTACAGAACAGATATAGTGCCTATATATACGGTTAATGGCGAATACATCAATCCATATGCCTATCGCAATCATTGGGTCAATGCAATAGTTCAAAAAATTGGAATTCCTTACTTGCCCTTAGGTATTACAACACCCATAATTTTCTTACAACCCTGGTTTTTTTATGCTGCTTTACCAGCAAAACTCGTTTATGTATTAGGAGAGGCTATTAAGCCTTATGAAATGACGGATAAGCCAATTGAAGAGATGAGTCTTGAAGAAGTAAGATCTATTTGCAATTTGGTAAAAGATCAGATGCAATACAATCTGCTCGAAGCCGAGAAGAAATATGGAAAACAACCTTACAAGGTTGGAGAATTAGCTAATGCAGTGATAACCAAGACGCCAAACTTCCCATATGAGCTTCCATTTGCTTGGCCTTTGCTTTTTTCAGCTTTCAAGCAACATTATAAAGGCAAATCTACCAGGAATATGAAATTGAAACTTGGCTGGTTATCAGTTTTTCGCATATTATGGAAAAATCCAATGGATATATTTTTCTATGTTCCTATTTTAGGTTGGATCCCTTTGCTCATAAAAGGTTTTGGGAAAAGGGATAAAAATATGGAGTCTTAAAAACAAAAAGAATGCAGTCGTATCAACATCGTGTTTTAAAGGCTATAATGAATACTTTGAGCCTGCCAATGAATTTGATGCTCCCCCCAGTGGATCATCTTCGTTCATTACTAGAATCACTTACACTGGTTTCAACTTTGCCATGGGATGTTCACTTTCAAGAAGTAGATCATGGTGCTTTCAGATCTGATTGGATTATGCCTTCAAATGTTGTTCGCAATAGGGCATTATTATATTTGCATGGCGGTGGTTATGTCATAGGTTCGCCTAGAACCCATCGTGGGTTGGCCGGGAAAATAGCTAAAGGAATACAGGCGAATTGTCTTTTGCCAGATTATCGCAAAGCGCCTGAATTTCCTTTTCCCTATGCCTTAAGTGATGCTTTTGTTGCTTACAGATTTTTAATAGATACTGGTTATGCAGCTTCTGATATAATTGTAGCGGGCGACTCGGCAGGGGGAGGGTTGAGTATGGCGCTTATTTATAAAATTCGTGATGCGGGGATGACATTACCAAGAGCAGTTGTATTGTTATCGCCATATGTTGATTTGGTCAATGGATCTGCCTCGCGTGCTCATAATGCCTTAAATGATAGATTTCTGGATATTTTTGAAATGCGTCGATGGGCTAAATTGTATGCACCTGATCAAGACCTATTCGACCCTTATATTTCACCAATATATGGTGATATGCACAATTTTCCTCCCATGTTGATACAAGCAAGCAATAGTGAAGTATTGATCGATGATGCCCTTGGGCTGTTTAACAAAGCACGGGAAGCAGGAGTAAATGTGCAGCTTCAGACTTGGGAAAGTCTCGTGCATTGGTGGCATATGTTTGGAGCCTTGCCAGAAGCAAAAGATGCGATAGGTAAAATAATTGACTTTTTGAATGAAAGATATACAATGGATAATCAGTTATCTATTGCTTCGTAAATAATGCGGATATTATTAGCTGAAAAACAGATTTTTAACGTATATGGTTTGTATAGTTTAAATTTAAATCACTAAATTGTAATAGATTTTTTTAACCAATAATTCACAACAGATATGGAAGATTTATTTAAAAAATTTGTGTACACCAGTGTAGGAATGGTAGCACTTACTGCCGAAAAAATCGAAGGTGTTATCGATAAGTTGATAAAGGACAATAAGATTTCTAAAGACGAAGGCAAAAAGATTGTCGATGACTTTTTGAAAAATACCGAAACTAAAAAAGATGAATTTGAGGCACAGCTCAAAAGTATAACTGAACGCGTTGTTTCTGGTTTTAATTTTGCCACTACTAAGGAAGTAAACGCCCTTAGAAAAAGAGTAGAAGATCTAGAAAGAAAATCGAATCCTGCGCCTGCTAAAGCTGCACCAAAAGCTAAAAAGACCGAACCACAAAAAGTTTAAGGATTCGTTTACGATACTCAACTCAAAATGCCGGGATATGAAGATGTCTCGGCATTTATTTCTTCATTCCATATTTAATCATTTTTTTTGCATTTTGCTTACGCATTTGTAATCGTGAAGAATTCTGAAACGAATTAAAGTGAATTTTTAAACTACCGCATGCTTTTCGACAAAACGATCAACAACATAAAACGCATTAAAAAGCTCATTGAGGTCTTGCTCAGATATGGCTTTGAAGATGTAGTTGAAAATTCACGACTCAAAGGTTTGGCCAGACGTAAGCCCAGTGCCCTTACCAGAGAAGCCTCATTAATTTATTTCGAAAAATCACGTTGGGAACGCATCAGGTTTGTAATTGAAGAACTAGGTCCAACATTTATAAAGCTCGGGCAAATGCTCAGCAACAGACCTGATTTGCTTCCTGAGCCGCTAATCAGAGAGTTTGAGAAACTGCAAGATCAAGTACCGCCCTTTGATATTCAAATAGCACGTAATATTATTGAAGCGGAAACAGGTAAAAAGATTGAGGATCTATTTAGTTATTTTGACGATACACCCATAGGATCGGCCTCAATAGGGCAGGTGCATCGAGCCAGACTGCTAAGTGGTGAAGATGTTGTGATAAAAGTACAGCGTCCGGATGCCCGTCAACAAATCACCGTAGATCTGGTTTTACTGCGTGAATTTATCAAATTAACAGAAGGCTATTTTTTAAAAAACGGGATCTTGAATCCACTCGAGATACTTGATGCTTTTTCCAAAAGTATGTTTACTGAGCTGGATTACCTCACAGAAGCGCAACATCTGGAACAATTCCGCTCATTGTACAAAGACGTGGAGAAGCTGCATATTCCTAGACCATACCGCGAATTTTGTACCAATAAGGTTTTAGTAATTGAGTTTGTGAGTGGGTGTAAAGTAACTGATGTAGAAATTATTCGATCCTGGGGACTAGACCCTACACTTATTGCAAAGCGGGGCATCGATATTTACCTTTCTATGATTTTCGATTTTGGAATTTTTCATGCAGACCCGCATCCGGGAAATGTGCTCATAAAACCAGATGGCACTATTGCTCTCATCGATTTTGGAATGGTGGGTAAACTTAGTCAGCAACAAAAATTTGCTTTTGCGGGTGTGCTCATAAGTATGGCAAACCTCAACGCGCGCAGGTTAGCGGTTAACCTTCGGCGACTCACCATTGACCATGAGATAGATGATATGCGGGCCTTTGAAAACGACCTCAATGACTTAATACAAGATTTTGTGGTGCTCGATACAGGTGATATGGGTTTTAGAGAACTTACAGGCAGAATTCAGAAAATTGCCTATAAATATCGGCTGAAAATCCCCGGAACCATATTTCTGATTTTAAGAACTATGGCTTTGCTTGAAAATACCGCCAAAAAGCTCGATCCTTATTTTAATGCTTTCGAAGCTGTAAAACCCTATGGATTGAAAATAGTAGCTGAGCAATTTTCAACTAAAAATATTTTTGCTGAAATCGAAAATGCAGCTTTTCAGTCTTTCTCTTTGCTTTACAATTTTCCAATCGAAATTAGAGATTTTGTAAAGCAACTACGCAAAGGACGCCTGAATATAAATTACAAATTGGTCGATACTGATCGTTTTTTAAAGAAGGCAGATTTTTTAATTACCAGTATGGTCATGGCGCTAGTGCTTAGTGCGCTCATTATTGCTTCGGCCATTAGTTATCAAGTGGTGTCCGCTCCCGAAGTACCAACATTTTTAGGCTTGCCTTATCTAAGCTTTGGTATGTTGCTTATGGCCTTAGGAATCGGTTTTGTGCTTTTTCTATTTATTGTTACCCATCGCAATAAGTAGCTGAGAGATAAGAGGTATGTGTTTAGTGAAGTTGGCTTTATTATTTTTTCTAAAAGAATTTTGAATTCCAGACGCTTTTCGATGTATATTTGTCGTTTTACTCACGACAATTATACAACCAATCCTATATTCGATGGAAATGGAAAAAAATCTGCAACAAAAGGCTTTAAGAGCGTATTTAGGAACTCTAGACGCACACGAACGTTTCGGTACTTCCGAAAAAATTACCTATCGAAAAGTCTTCAAAGACAAGCTACTGGT
>DAIQNU010000038.1:0-15137 GCA_036788235.1 Cyclobacteriaceae bacterium | reverse complement strand
GGATATTCCATTCCGTAAAGTTAACACTTTACGGGAGACGATCGGATACCCCATTTAAATATTTTTCAGGATCTTCTGTACCACAATACATGCCATCGGGTCCTTCTCGAACCACCGAAGCTTCAACATCTATCCCTTGCTCAATTCCATACCGTATCACTTGATAATCTGGTAGTATTTTTTTTACACCGATAAAGGCTTCTTGGGTAAACCAAATGTTGTTGTGTTTATCACTAATCATACTCAATATAAGCCGCCCATCTTCGTGAAAGAACATGGTAGAAGCTATTTCCTTATTTTCAATTTTAAGAATATTGCTTGCGTTTGAAGCCCAGAGTCCATTATCATTATAAGCCAAGTTGATGTAATACCCACCCTTATCATGGCGTACTTGTACTACCGTATCTTGTGCTATGTCGTAACTGAATACGTGGTCTTTGGAACTAAAATAAACTGTTTTCCGCTTATGGTCTAAAGCCAAAGACTCGATATACATGTTTTCGTGTGGAGTTTTTAATTTGGTGAAAAGAGAAGGCTGGAGCACATAAATCCCCTTTTCAGAACTCATCCAAATATTATTATCATTATCTTGTAGCAAATGGTTTCCATACCCAAAAGAATTATCGACAATGCTAATTTTATATTGATCGCCATCTTCAGTTAAAACAAACATTTTATTAGAGTGTGTCGTAACCAAAAATTGATGGCCATGATTGATAGGTAATATGTGATTGCCACGTTTGATTTGCTTTGAGATAAGTTCTATGTGTAATTCATCTGCATTTAAAATAGTGGCCATAAAAAGTCCGTCGCGTGCACCGATTAAAAATTTCCCTTTGGTGTAGGTAATGCAATTTATTTCATCTGTTTTTATATTGATTTTTAAAGGAATAAATGCATCGAGCTCAGCGTCGTAGCGATAAAAATTACCTGTATGCGAAGAAATAATGATTTCGCCGTTGTTGGTTTCTGCTATACTGAATGATCTTACAAAGCTAGTTGTGTTGTCTTTTGCTTCGAAATGATACCTTTTCAGGTTACCATCTACAATGCATGTCACTGACTGGGGTTCGCTTATCCAAAATCTGCCTTTTGAATCTTCAATCATTGCTTTAGGATACCAGATATGTCCTTCTTTGGGCAGTCTTTCTCCTTTAAATAAGGTTTCGAAAATTACTGTATCAATTAAATTATTAATCTTGGTTATGCCTAGGTCGCTTAAGCAAAGCAAGCTCCCATTGGAAGTCTTCAAAAAGGACTTAATATATGGCGATGGGGTGGCGCCTGGAAATGAGGTGAAATTATTACCATCATAGCGAACGAGCCCTTCATCACTGCCGATCCAGATAAAACCTAAAGAGTCTTGGGCAATGACCTTGACCATGTCGGTGTTGAGGCCATCTTCTACTCGATATTGTTTGGTTATATAGCTTTGTGCAAAGAGCCATTGACCGGGAGCTGCTAGTCCAATTGTTGATAATAAAATGAAACTGATGATTTTATATGAAGACATTTTCATAAGCCAATTGAGATTTACAATCAATCTCAGTATTATTTCAGTAATCTGGAAATAGAATGTTATAAGGTAAATGGTTTCAAACATAAGTCACCAAAACCAGCATTTTGTTATTTTACAAAGAGATTAAAAATTATTGAATGTGTAACAATAAAAATAAGCATAAAATGGGTAACTGATTACATCAGTAATAATAGAAACTTTAATATATCATTCAAACCCCTGGCGCGAGCGTCCGCTCGTGCCTAGATCAAAAGTAGCGTCCGCTACACAATTAAAATTTTAAGAGTCTACCAACAACCTTTCACCTTTCACCTTTCACCTTCTTAACTCCTCACCCATCTTTCATAGAGAGAGACATGCACCAGGTGACCGTTTATTTCTCTTCCTTTTTAAGATTTTCCAACCGGTCTTTTTGCAATTTCTTTAGATCTTTTTTATGGCTTTTGGCACCTACGCTACTTACTATGCCACTAAAAAATATTTTGGACCAGTAGTTAAAAATGGTTTTACTTTTGTCCCGTTCAAAAAATATGTCGCCTTTTCTAAGTAAAATTGGTTTGTTATTGTTTTTTCTTAAGACGAAGGTATTGGCGAAAAAAGTAGTAATGGCAGGTCCCATGCCGCTGGCTTGCTGATTTTTTCGATTCAATACCTGAACCCTAAGACCCTGGTATCTAAAACGCATTTCGCCGGTAGCGAAGTCATCGTTGGCAGTAGCTTCCATTTGTAGTGATTCTACCTGTCCGCTTCTTATGTTCACTGAAGCCAAAGCCTCTGTGAGTGGATTAAGTTTTGTAAGGTCAAATGCACCCATTTTACCTGTTAAAGTAAAGTGGTCGTTTTTACTGTTAATATCAAAAACCACGCGGGCGTCAATATTCCCACTGTCCATCAACTTGCCGTTCATGGTTAAAATACTTCTGCCTTTTCTATTCACTTTGTTTAGTAAGTCAACATCATTGGTAAGGGGTGTTAGCACGGCATTTACATTACCAAAAAGTATTACGGCAGGCCTGCTGCCATCTATTGGAAATTCCTCGTAGATAATCCTGGATCTTGTGGCTATTACTGTATCAATGCTGAAAAAGCGACCCTGTTTTCGGAAAAGTTCATGGGGCAGGTTTTTAGTTTGTTCTTCATCAAACTTTAGCCTTTTATCTCTGAATACCTCAAGATGTAAGCTATCTATAGATAAGCTTCTGGCCATTATTTCGCGATCTTTGATTGCTCTGGGGATATCAATTCCTCGAAATAGCAATTCCTTACTGTAGATTTTTATCCAATCAATTTGATAGTCTCTCTGCTGACCCAAAGCCAATCGGCTGTATCTCGGAACAATCTCAATGTTCTTTATTTGAAGCACGGAATCTTCTTGGTTGAAGTCTATAGCGCCAATTTTCAACGTATTTAAACTATCTGGAAGATCTATGCTGACACTTTTAAGCATCAGGGCTGAATTTTGAGAGAAAAATAATTTGCCAACATCACTTTCGGCACGCTTGCTTAAGTCGAGTGCGTCTAGTGATAAACTAAAATCATCAAATTTAATGGGTATTTTAGCAGTGTCAAGATCTATAACCATTGTAAGTTTTCCAGATACGAAGTTGACATCACCACTAATATGATGAGGTTTCTTTTTATTTTTTGAAGCCTCACTGGGCAGTGCAAAAATATCTGTTTGTTTATCTCCTGGCTTTACAACTACACTTATTTGAGGTTGTAGTATATCCGCATTATCAAATTTCCACTCTTGGGTAAATAGACCCTTGGCTGCATCAAGCCCGGTGATATGTAGGCCAGGCACAGAGAATTTTTCAAGGTTGATTTGTGATGTTGACTTTGCCTCGTCTTTTGTTTCGGTATTAGCTAATTTTACTGAGCCTGTTCGCAGCACCCCGTTTTCAGAATGATAAGTAATGCTATCAATTCGCACGGCATTACCCTTAGAATCGGATTGATTTAGATAATCGGCCTTCAAATGATAGGATTTTACTGGCAATTTACCATCAAGCTTGTCGGTGCTTTCGAAATCAAGATCAAAGCCACTTAAATCACTGATAAAAGTACTAATATGCGTGGTGTCCTTGCCATCAATAAGTTGGTAATTTAATTTAAGGTTTTCGAAGCTTAATTTATCGGCGATAATTTGATTTACAAAACCAGGAGTATTAATTTTTTTAGGTGGCTCAGGTGCACTTTTCAAAATATTATTGCGAAACATGGTGATGTTTACTTCTACATTTGGTGCATCGAAAGAATTAAATGCTACAATAGTATCTAGTGAAAATCGCTCAGGATCAATACCCTTAATATTTATTTCTGGTATTTTTACATTGATCTCGGTTTTTTCTAGCAATTGTCCGCCTATTGAATTAAAGGCAATGTTTCGGGCAGCTAAGGTGCCTTCTGCTTTATTATAAATAAAATCTTGCCCGTTGGCATGTTGCTTTTTAGTTGGATGCTGGTAGTAAAATTCTTGGCCAGATATGGTAAAATCACCCTCAAAAAGTTTTATTTGGTCTATTTGTTTATCATCAAGGCCAATGTTTGAAACAATCTTTGCTTTGGTAATATTGAGCCAATTGCTGCGTTGCCAATTTAAGTTTACCATATCTACCTCTGCTACTATAGTGCCAATAGAAACATCATCTGGTAGGTGTATGGGTTTATTTATTATAGAATTGTCATTGCCTTTCGACTCCGGACTTGCTTCAAACGAAACATCGGGTAGACGTATAAACAATGTGTCGGCTTCAATTTCCTGATCATAGATCATTCGGGAAAGGTTAAGTCCGGCAATTCTTGCTCCGGCACGTGTTAGCGCAAATACATACTCATCATCTGCTGTTTGACTATTTGGGTCATCAAGATTTAACCATTCTATCGACATGGATTCTTCGCGGGTGCTATAGCGCAAATTTTCGAATTGTAGGCTCTTTCTCTTTTTGCCCAATTGCATTCTTCCTTCATTAATATGCAATCGCATAAGCTCGCGCCTTTGCATTTTTCTACCATGCACCGTTAGGCTATCAAAGGCAAGGTTAAGTAGTTGCAGGTTTATGCCTTCTAACACAGCAATGGGTTCGGTATTTTCAGGTTGAAAATGCTCAAATTTCCCATTTCGAACATCAATATTGGCAAGGTAAACGGAGAGACCCAGTTCATCGGTGGTTGCATAAAACTCCCGAACGCTTTGGGATTCTTTTTTTTGATTACCTGTTCTGCCCGGAAGGTGCATCAATTTCACCTCCGGATCGGTAAAGATGGCATTTCGAACCCTGATGGTGTCTTCGTACAAGATTTTTTTTAAGTCAAATCCAGAAAGTAAAAAATGGGGGATATAAACATCATATTGATCTTTGCTTTTGCCTTCGCCGATTTGCAAGCTTTGTTCCACATCTCTAAAAGCTGCCAGTCTAAAATTTTCTGCAGAAATGGTTTGGGTAAGAGAATATGCCTTTACAATATCTACACTTATGGCATGAATACTATCAGCTAATCTTTGATTGTAATTTCTAATGACCAATTCTACTGCATCGAAGTTATACACACGATTGCTTGTGGCATAATTAGATGAGTCGATGACCAGATTGCTCAACTTGAAATCCAGACTATCGAAGGTAAATTGACGACTTCGAAGTTTCTTCCAGTCAAGTAAATCTAAACGGGCGTTTTCAACATCAAAGGAGCCTACATTGATCCTTTCAAAATAATCATTGGCAAGTTGCGCAATTCGGTTTTTGATGATCGCTTCATCTTGCTCATCTTCCACAATGCTCTCCCTAGGTTTCTGCTCTGTGATAATTTCCGGTGAAATCAGCTTTACCAAATCAACATTAAGCATGTTTTGATGATAAGCTCCGGGAAAATCAATACCACCTAATTTAAAAGAGGGTACATGCACATCATAAATATCGGATTCTTCCAGGCTTGCATCTTTTTTAACTCTTGATCTAAGTCGGAAATTCTTAACCTGTATGGTGGAATCGAAAGTTGAAAAATCTAACTGATCAAAAGTTATTAAGTTAACACTGTCAGGCAATTCTATCTCTTGATTCTTGATGGAAATTCTAAGGTCATCTGTGTAAAGAAATCTATTCTCATCTGAATACGAAACAGAGTCTACCATGAAGTTTTTTATATTGAAAGAAAGGTTGTCGATTGTGAAATTATTGAGTACGTCGTCTTTGACAAACCCAAACCGAAACCTGCCGCTATTGAGCTCAAATTCACTGATTTGAAAAATTTGCAGGTATTCAGAAATAAGATTGTACAAATTTCCCGTTCTGAAGGATATGTCAGTACGTTCTTTGGCTTCTCTCAAATAGTTGAACTCCATTTGTGGGCCTTGCATGTACAAGGATTTTATTTTGAGTTGTTTCTTAAAATAAATATCCCAAAAGCTCTCTACCCTCAACCTCATTTCAGGTGCAAAAGCCTCATAGGTTGTGTTGTCAAGATCAATGTCCGTATTTGAGTTGACAGTTTTTTCAGGATTCAAATAAAAACGGGCATTGTAAAGTCTCAATTCCTGCCTGCCGGGATGAATACCTATATCATCGCTATGGAGCAGATAAGTGCCATTTGAATGATGATGAACCAGGTCTTGTAAAAGCCTGAGAGTGAATCGACTAGCTGCCGAATGAGCGAAAAATAATATGGTAAAAGCAAATGCCGAAAAGCCTGCAATGGCGAACAGAATCCGCATAGTCATACGGTTCCGTTTAATTTTTGAATAAGGCTTATTTTCAGTATCCACTATCGATTTTACCCCTGTTTTCAACAAAGCTACGGTCTAATTGATTAAAATTTGTGTTTTCAGACCGGATTATTATTGCAATTGTAATTCAAAAAAATACATTGTAAGATTGAAAACTAATTAGGTAAATTTGACAACTCACAAATGCCATCAACAATTTCGAAACCTAAGTTGCTTACATATATATGTTTTTAGATAAACCTTTTACTTTTGAACGGGTAGCCCGAATGGTTTTTTTTACGCTGGTAATTTTGGGTACTTATTTTTTGCTCGATTACCTGAGTGAAGTATTAATTCCCTTTATTATAGCGATACTGTTGGCCTATCTTATTGATCCACTGGTGTCCTTTTTTCAGCATAGACTTCGATTTAAAAGTCGAATTTTATCGATCATTGTTGCCTTACTACTCATACTAGCAGTCCTTACAGGACTGGGAATGATACTTGTGCCTATGATTAGCTCCGAAGTCAGGCATATGGGAAACCTAATGAAGGACTTGGCACGCACCATAGAAATTCGCAGAAGCTATCAAGAGTACATTCCGGAATGGCTATATCAATACCTGCTTGAAATGACTCAAAACACCGACCTGCAGGGGCTCTTTGAGCCATCTAGATTTAATGAAATGATATTGAAGCTAGGGCAAAAAGCATTACCGGGTATGTGGAATCTATTTTCGGGTACGGTAACTTTTTTAGTAGGAGTATTTGGAATGGGTATAATATTCCTATATCTGATATTTATTCTTATCGATTATAGAAATACTATGCAAGGTTGGAAAGACTATCTGCACCCAAAAATCCGAGTGCAAGTTATTACCTTAGTGCACGATTTTCGCCAGGCTATGAGCATGTATTTTAGAGCACAAACACTCATAGCATCTATTGTAGGTGTTTTGTTCGCCATTGGTTTTAGTATAATCAATCTGCCACTGGGCATAGTTTTTGGCTTATTTATAGGTGTGCTAAATCTTGTTCCTTATTTGCAACTGGTATCTCTATTACCAGCTACTTTTTTAGCATTGATCTACAGCCTCGACACTGGCACGAGCTACCTGATGTACCTGGGGCTGGTAATGCTGGTTTACGTGGTAATCCAATTGATTCAGGATGGTTTTTTAGTGCCCAAAATCATGGGCAATGCCACCGGACTCAATCCGGCTGTAATCTTACTTTCACTCTCTATTTGGGGCAAATTGCTGGGCTTTTTTGGTTTGCTAGTGGCACTGCCACTTACATTTTTACTAAAGTCTTATTACGTAGCATTTCTTAAATCAGAAAATGGCCTGATATACCTCCCGCCTTCCGAAAATAGTGGCGAACGTTTTTCAAATGAAGAAGAAAGCTGAGGTGTGGCAGCAAGTCAATTAGTTCAGGAATGGCTAAAAAAATAAGGTGGATAACCCGTTCAAAGCTATAAGTATTGGATCGAACGCAAGCAATCGGACATCTATCCTAAGAAACTTGAACTATTGTTCGAAAAATCCCCAGCACTCATTTCCAGATTTCCAAACATAGGGGTACAAACTACCCACCGGAATGTGTACTTTAAAGTTATTAGAGATTACAAAATTTTCTATCGGATCGAAACTTATGAAATTCAGAACTTAAGAGTTTGGGACAGCAGGCAACATCCTGTTTCAGCGGGATTATAGACAAAGCGACTATTTGTTTTTTCGTATTTTTGAAAATCGTTTTGAGATATTACATCTACCCCTCTTCAGCGGTATATTTATCAGCAAAGTCTTTCATATGCCCAATCAAGGGCAGGGCATATCTTCCTTTTTTTGTTAGAACATACTCAACACGTGGTGGCACCTCACCATAATTGATGCGCTCGATTAAATCACTGTCTACCATAGTCTTTAACTCCTGAATCAGCATTTTCTCGCTAATATCTGGAATGTCACGCTTCAGCGCAGAAAGCCGCTTGGCGCCATTGGCAAGTTGAATGATAATGAGGAGCTTCCATTTGCCTCCCAGCAATTCCATAGTGGTACGAATAGGACAACGCGGCGTAACTTTGATCTCTTGGTTTTCCATACTTACAAAAAGGTGTGTATATATCTATGTAACAAGTATAGATAAAACTGGTAATATTGAATAAAGATTTAAAAAGATTATGAAAAAAATAGCACTTTTTGGCGGCAGTGGAAAAACCGGCCGACATTTTCTGGAGCAAGCTTTGGCAAAAGGTTACCAAGTAAGAGCCTTGGCAAGAGAGGCCGGGAAAATCACTCAAACTGCTGATCATCTTGAAATTATTGAAGGGGATGTATTGAATGCTGTTGATGTGGCCAAAACTATTGAAGGTACGGATATAGTGGTAAGCCTGTTTGGACATGTAAAAGATTCACCAGCCTGGTTGCAATCGGACGGTACAGCAAATATCATATCCGCCATGCAATCTCACAAAATCAATAGAATCATTTCTTTGTCAGGTGGAGGCTTACCTTTCCCGGAAAAGGATCAACCAAAATTTCCTGATAAAATGATCAGGCTGATCATGAAAACATTCGTGCCAAAAATATTGAATGATGCCATAAAGCATGCTGAACTTTTAAAAGAAAGTCAACTCGACTGGGTAATTGTGCGGGGGCCACGATTGACGAATGATCCAAAAAAGGGCAACTATCGAGTAGGTTGGGTTGGCGTAAATGCGAGTACTAGCATTGGTAGAGCCGATTTGGCGGATTTTATTGTAAAACAACTTGAAGATGTTACATTTACAAGACAAATGCCATTTGTTAGCTACTGATGAAAAAAATCTTGATAACCGGTGCCACCGGAAACGTAGGAATTGAAACAATAAATTCACTGTTATCAATAAAATCTGATACAGAAATTGTAGCCGGTGTTCGAAATACTGCTAAAGATGCCCCACATTTTGAAAAGCGGGGCATCAAATGTACAGCTTTCAATTTTGAAGACTCATCTACTTTCGCGCCAGCTTTGCATGGCATAGATGTTCTTTTTTTATTGCGACCTCCACAGATATCTGACGTAAAAAAAACCTTTCATCCGTTGATAGAAGTGGCAAAGCAAGAAAAAATACAACACGTAGTATTTTTATCTGTGCAAGGTGCAGGGTCAAATAGTGTCATTCCACACTACAAGATTGAGAAATTGATTTTGGAAAGTGGCATAAACTATACTTTTTTGAGACCATCCTACTTCATGCAAAATTTCACCACGACCCTCAAAAATGATATTGTAAAGAAAAACCTGGTGTATTTGCCAGCGGGTAAAGCCAAGTTTTCCATCGTTGATTTGGTTGATGTAGGCAAGGTAGCTGCCAAGATTTTGACGCAAACCAATCAACATCAAAATAAGGCATATGATCTCACTAATCAGGAACTATTGACATTCGAAGACATGTCGCATCAGCTTAGCATGGCCATGGGCAAAAACATTTCTTATGTTTCTCCAAATCTCATTTCTTTTTTTATCAGGAAGAAAAGCGAGGGTGTTAAGCCTATGTTCATATTGGTGATGATCATGCTGCATTATTTGCCTAGGTTTCAGGCTGCGCCCGAGATCTCCAACGCTGTCAGAGAGATTACAGGAAATGATCCCTTAACTTTTGAATTATTTGCTAAGCGGGAGCGCAATACTTTTCTTACATAGTCCTAAACTCATTGCCTATTCGTAGTGCTTTGTTTATCAAATATTTACATCTAAGTTTTTTTGTGATGAGTCGAAAAATGTATGGCTATTTTTTTTTACAATATATCGAATGCCTATCTTGTGAATTAGTAGTTATAGTATGTAGGAATGAAAATTTCATCGAGAATCTTGACTATTTCCGCTCATAATTCAAGGATTTCCAAGGCATATTGTACTTTTATATACCTTGCTTTAGATCGTTTTCTTTAATTAATAAAGTTTGTTAAACCCAAAACACATGAATTTTCAACCCAGCCTAAAGCAGTTATTTTTTATTTGCTTTATTTTCTTCATAGCGATCTACAACCCACTTTTTGCCGATGTCAAATTGCCTTATGTCTTAAGCTCAAATATGGTTTTGCAGCGCAATCAGCCCATTAATGTCTGGGGTTGGGCAGCTCCACGCGAAAAAGTTCAAGTAGACTTTAATGGCCAAAAAGCTTCTGCCACTGCCAATAAAGATGGTCAATGGAAAATCACCTTAAAGCCAATGAATCATGGCGGTCCTTACAATATGCGGATCAAAGGTAAAAACACGATCGAGCTAAAAGACATACTCATTGGCGATGTTTGGGTTGCCTCTGGTCAGTCAAACATGGAGTGGCGACTGGCCAATACCAATAATGCCGATGAAGCCATTGCCCAAGCTAATTATGATAAAATTCGATTGTTTACTGTGGACAAAAAAGCAAGCGTAAAGCCACTTGATAATACCTCACAGGCATCATGGGAAATGTGTACACCTGATAATATAAAGGATTTTTCGGCGGTTGCTTATTATTTTGGTAAATCACTACACACTGAACTGGATGTGCCCATTGGATTATTGCATACCTCATGGGGAGGCACCAATGTAGAAACGTGGATGACAGCCGAAAAGCTGGCTGAAATAGAAGGATTAGAATCTGTTGTTGATGAGCTTAAAAAGAATGCAACTGGAAACATTCGCGAAAATCACAAACAAAAAATGATGAATATGCTGGGTGAACTTCCTGAAAAAGATGCTGGTTTGGTAAATGGCATCGCACATTGGGCTAAGCCAGGGTTTGATTATTCATCATGGAAAACAATGCAAATACCTGGCTTATGGGAAGAAAGAGAGCTTGAAGATCTCGATGGTGTAGTATGGTTTATGACCGAGTTTGAATTAAGTGATGAAGAATCAAAATCAAAGCTTACACTAAGTCTGGGGCCTATCGATGATTCTGACATTACCTGGGTCAATGGTCAAAAAGTAGGAGAAACCAATAATGAATATTCGGCATTGAGGGAATACACAGTAGCACCAGAACATCTAAAATCTGGCAGAAATACATTGGTGGTTCGTGTTGAGGATTTTGGCGGTGGTGGTGGTTTGTATGGGACTAAAGAGCAGTTATACATAAAGTCGACAACCAAGTACATTTCGTTGGTTGGCAATTGGAAATACAAAGTGGCTAAAGTCATCCTGCAAAATGAATTGAAGCCTAATGAATTGCCTGCTTTGCTATTCAATGCCATGATTCACCCCATTTTGCCCTATTCGATCAAAGGAGCTATTTGGTATCAAGGCGAATCAAATGCTGGCAGAGCCTATCAATATCGCAAATCTTTTCCC
Source organism: Cyclobacteriaceae bacterium (assembly GCA_036788235.1). Classification (GTDB taxonomy): domain Bacteria; phylum Bacteroidota; class Bacteroidia; order Cytophagales; family Cyclobacteriaceae; genus JAFIEV01. The sequence continues at coordinate 3,596 of DAIQNU010000038.1, read as the reverse complement.
ATGATGATCGAAGACTGGCGTAAGCATTGGGGGATAGGGGACTTCCCATTTTACTTTGTCCAATTGGCCAATTTTAAAAAGCCCACAGAATCTCCCGGGGATAGTGATTGGGCAGAATTGCGCGAGGCTCAAACTATGACACTTTCGCTGCCAAACACTGGCATGGCGGTGATCATAGACATTGGCGAGGCCGATGATATTCATCCAAGAAATAAGCTGGACGTAGGCGAAAGGTTGGCCAAAGCGGCTTTGCATAAAACCTATGGCAAAGATTTGGTGCATTCTGGCCCTATGTATAAATCTATGAAGATCGAAGGGAATAGTTTACGAATAGCATTTGACCATGTGGGATCGGGCTTGGAGATTAAAGATCGCTATGGCTATCTGAAAGGATTTGCAGTTGCCGGCGTAGATCGAAAATTCCATTGGGCTAAGGCCAAAATCGAAGGAGATGAGGTGGTGGTATATTCAGAGAATGTGTTAGAGCCTGTGGCCGTACGCTATGGTTGGGCAGATAATCCTGACGATGTAAATCTGTACAATAAGGAAGGTTTACCAGCTTCGCCCTTTAGAAGCGACAATTGGCCCGGAATTACCGAAAAAACGTCCTATAGATAGATTATTTAACCCTGCCACTTTTTTTACAATGTAAAAAAGATATTTTTCAATACACCTTTAGCTTCACCGTTAGAAGTATCAATGGTGTATTTTTTGTTATGTAACCTCAATGAAGGTATATAGCAGTTTGATCATTTGCTTATGATGTGTGTAGGTATACATATATGGATATATGGATTATATGACGGCTTTTTTGAATTTTGTAAAACGAATGGTAGATTCGTGAGCATTTTTTAGCCTTAGGGAAAACTATATAGGTATGATGAATAGAAGAGTTGCTATAAAGCAAGCAGCATTGCTTGCAGGGGGAATGGCCTTTTTGCCATCATGTGGGGTTGATCCTGAGAGAGCTTCCATTGCGCTCAAAAAGTTACAGCTCAATATTGACCATGAGCGTCTATTGGAGAAGCTCACAGTGGCTATCATTCCAGATACTCTAACACCAGGAGCTGCCAAGCTTAATCTGCAGCATTTTGTTATGGTAATGGCGGATGATTGCCTGAGCCCGGAAGATCAGGCAATTTTTGTAGAAGGATTACAAAAATTAAACTCCTTTACTAAAAAGCACTTTGGTAAGGCATTTTCTAAAGGAAGTAGAGATGAACAAAAGAATATGCTTACGGAAATTCAAAACAATAAAGAACTACCGACCAAGAATAGTATAGATCCGGAAAGGATGCGAAAATTTGTTTCCATTTCTAAGCAATTTACACTGCAAGGCTATTTGAACTCTGAATATTATCTTACTGAAGTATTACCTTACCAATTGGTTCCCGGCTCATTTACCGGTTGTGCGAAAGTAGTCTAGTGTGGTTATATGGTTTAGTACTTGTGAGTCACGAATTCATATTTAATTAAGCATTTTCTAAAATATAGTAATATCACTATTAGGGGAGTTCCAATTGGGTAGGTGCAGTATGAGAAAATATTTGTTTGATAAGAATTAATTATAATGGCAAATCTGAATATAGATAGTATAAAATCGCAAACCTTTGATGCTATAGTGATTGGCTCTGGCATTAGTGGAGGCTGGGCTGCCAAGGAATTGACCGAAAAAGGCTTAAAAACTCTGGTCTTGGAGCGGGGGAGAGATGTGCAACACATCAAAGACTATCCTACAACTTCCATGATGCCCTGGGAGTTTGAGCATCGCAATCAGTTGCCCTACGATGTAGTAAAAGAAAACCCGGTTATCAGTAGATGCTATGCATTCAGAGAAGATGCCATGCATTTTTTCGTAAAAGACAAAGAGCATCCCTATGTACAGGAAAAGCCTTTTGATTGGATAAGGGGGTACCAAGTTGGTGGCAAATCTCTTATGTGGGCGCGCCATACACAGCGATGGAGTGATTTCGATTTTGAAGGCCCGGCAAGAGATGGCTTTGCTGTCGATTGGCCCATTCGATACCGCGATATCGCCTCATGGTATACTTATGTAGAGAAATTTGTAGGTATTTCTGGTAATAAAGATGGTTTGTCAGAATTGCCAGATGGCGAATTTCTGCCTCCCTTCGAACTTTCTTGTGTCGATAATTATTTCAAAGAACAAGTCGCTCAACGCTATAAAAACCGGCACGTGATTATAGCTCGTTGTGCTCATCTAACAGAACCACAAGACATTCACCGAGCACAAAATCGTGGGCAATGCATGTCGCGAAATCTCTGCCAACGTGGTTGTCCTTTTGGTGGCTATTTCAGCAGCAATTCTTCTACCTTACCTTGGGCAGCCAAAACCGGCAACCTCACCCTAAAATCTGATTCGGTTGTGCACTCCATCATTTACGATGAAACAAAGCAAAAAGCAACCGGGGTGAAAGTAATAAACGCGCAAACTGGGCAAATGCAAGAATACTATGCCAATATTGTGTTTGTAAATGCCAGTGCACTAAATACCAATCTTTTGTTGCTTAACTCCACTTCAAGTCGCTTCCCAAATGGCCTTGGCAATGACAATGGGCTCATGGGTAAGTTCATTGGCTTTCACAACTATCGTGGTAGAGTATCGGCAGAATTCGATGGTTTTAATGAATTTACAACTGAGGGCCGAAGACCTACGAGTGCCTATATTCCCCGATTTAGAAATGTCTTTTCGCAGGAAACAGATTTTTTGAGAGGCTATGCAGCAGGGTTTGATTCATCAAGAGCTTTTATTCGCGATGCGTCAGGATTTGGCAATTCGCTCAAAGAAAGTTTGATGAACCCAAGCCTCGGACCATGGAATGTGCGCTCTCATATTATGGGAGAAACCATTCCTAAAGAAAGCAATTATGTGGCACTTGATCCGGGCAATAGAGATCCTTGGGGCATGGCTCAGCTTAAGGTATCTGTTGACTATGACGACAATGATGAGAAAATGCTCAAAGACTTTTTCGATCAAATGTCGGAGATGTTTACCGAAGCTGGGTTTACTAATATTCGTACTTCGGATTCTAAGCAAGCTCCCGGTCTTGATATTCACGAAATGGGTGGTGTAAGAATGGGGCATGACCCTAAAACATCCTTGCTCAACAAGTGGAATCAATTGCATGCCTGTAAAAATGTATTCGTAACTGACGGCGCCTGTATGACATCTACAAGCACACAAAATCCATCTCTGACCTATATGGCCTTGGCTGCCAGAGCAGTAGATTTTGCTGTAAATGAACAAAAAAGAGGTAATTTATAGGCTGTGCAAGCAAGTTGACTAACGAAAGAATTTGGGCTTATCTTAGTAATGCTGTGTTGGAAAAGAAATGACGCTTTTTATAACCACTCCGAGGAAGACCATGAGCAACCCAATTATATCAATTAGACATGCAAAGCTTGGCGATTTGCTCGAGGTGCAAAAAATGTTTGTTGATACTTTTACAACTGTTTGTAAAGATGACTATTCTCCAACACAAATTAAGGCCTGGACTTCATCCACAGAAAACACTCAAAACTGGACTGACAGGTTAATTTCGCAGTTTTTTCTTGTGGCAGAATTAGGCAATCAAATA
>DAIQNU010000037.1:14279-15269 GCA_036788235.1 Cyclobacteriaceae bacterium | reverse complement strand
AACGATCTCAAGATTTTCTTAGCTGACAAAGAAAACCGTCCGGAAATAATTGCCTTAAGCAGTATTACTGATAGTAAAATATCAAACATCCACGAACTTGGTTTTGATGGTCTGGCGCTGCTTGGTCATATATGGAGACATTTCGAGCAAGACCAGCAATTGATTGAGGCTGTCAACCGATTTAAAAAAATAAAAAAGCTAATACAAACTGTTCAAGAGCAACAGATGCAAACTGTATAATTAGACTATTTTATCTCCTTATAAATTACTGATAGTAAGTTTTATAAGGTAAAAAATTCACCTACAACAATTCTCATACTACTTAACCAAAAACTAACAACGCCCTTAAAGACGACTAATAATCAAAATTTAGCTTTGATATATACAAGGTTGATGAAAGTGTAGCAGACCTATAAATTATTTGTGATATCGGTCATAGGCTTTTTAAGGTTGATAGTAAATAGGTCAAAACGATTTGGTACAACTCAACGCTTGTGATTAAATGTTAAAACACAAAACGAACAGATAAATGCTGGAAGTAAAAAACATTAAAAAGTCGACCCCCGAAGGTAAAAAAATCTTGAAGGGTATTAGTTTCAAGGTCGAAAAGGGAGAATTTGTGGGGATTTTAGGCGCAAGTGGTGCCGGAAAAACGCTAACCATGCGATGCATAAGCGGGCTCACCACGCCAACCTCAGGAGAGGTGAATCTTATTGATAGAAAAGGAAAAAAGATAAATGTTACCAATAGCAAGGGCAGGAAACTACGAACCGTAAGACAAAAGATCGGCAACATATTTCAAGGGCATAATCTTGTAAAACGCCTAAACGTGTTGGAAAATGTTATGATAGGTAGGCTCGGGAGCATTAATGTAATGCGGAGTCTCCTCTATGGCTTTACTGATGAAGAAGCTAAAGAGGCCATTCAGGCATTGGAGCGTGTAAATATTGCACACCTTGCCCATCGAATTACAGGTTCATTGAGTGGTGG
>DAIQNU010000037.1:0-14269 GCA_036788235.1 Cyclobacteriaceae bacterium | reverse complement strand
GCCAAATACAACGCGTGGCTATAGCCCGTGCGCTGGTCAATAATCCTTCCATAATGCTGGCCGATGAACCTATTGCGAGTCTTGATCCGCAAAATGCCAAAAAGATCATGAAGCTTTTGAAATCTTTGGCAGAAGAAATGCCCATACTAGGTATTTTTCACCAACCGGAAATAACGGCCAAATACTGTTCGCGAATAATTGCTATAAAAGAAGGTGAAGTAGTATACAACGAGGCAGACAAAAACGGACACAAGCGCTTGGTCAAGCAATTGCCAGAAATATATGGTGCAGAACTAGAAGAAATAGAACAAGCCAAAATGATGGCCGACAATACTACAGATCAGTTTGAAGCGAGGCCTGAAATATTGACCTTCTGATGGACTACATGAAGCTTAAGGCTAAAAGGAGGAAACGCAAAATCCTTCTCCTTATATTCCTGGCAGTGGCGGTGTATTTTACCGCCTTATCCTGCAAGGTCAATCTAGAAGATTTGATTTCTGGCATACCCACAGGTGTGCGTTTTCTCGGTTTTATGTTTCCACCCGATATAAACGCCCTGACTCAAATGCTAAAACCCGCAGCCGACACCATTCTATATGCTTTTTTAGCTACCATATTTGGTTCGATATTATCATTGGCATTCGGACTGGCAGGTGCCGCCAATATTTCACCTGGTTGGTTGCGTCATATTAGTCGCTTTGTACTTACCACTGAACGAGCTCTACCAGAGATCATCATATTGCTGCTTCTGGTGGCGGCATTAGGACTTGGTCCTTTTGCAGGTGTGATTGCACTATCTATTGGCTGTATTGGCATGCTTGGCAGGCTGTTTGCCGATGCCATCGAAGAAGTAAACCCAAGAATACTTGAATCTATAGATTCAGTAGGTGCCAACAAATTTCAAGTCATAGCTTTTGGCGTACTACCCGAGATATTGCCTTCAATTATTTCCAACACCATATTCCGCTTCGAGGTCAACATCAGACTCTCAGTATTGCTAGGTGCAGTTGGAGCAGGTGGCATTGGTTACGAATTATTCTATTCATTCTCTATACTTCAATACGAAAGAGCAACTACAGCTATATTGGTTACACTCGCCTTGGTGTTTTTGGCCGAGCGCTTTTCTGAATTTCTGCGAAAGAAAATAGTGCCTGAAACCAGACTAAAATAATTAAACCTACTAACACTCAGTTGGATATGACTTCTCGCTCAAGAAGCGCTACAATCCCAGCACCTAAATCAAACAAAAAACGCATGAAAACTGCCGCCACACTTTATCCCATTCCTTCGCGCAAATTTAAAAACAAGGTTACCATTTTTGTGGCTATAGCATTGGTTATAACAGGGTTGAGCGTATATCTAGAATTTGATTTTTTACTGCTATTCACTGATTTTCATTATATCGTAGCCTTGTTGGGAGAAATGTTTCCTCCCAGGTTTTCGATACTTTTTACCAAAGAACAAATTTTTTCCTCCATTTTGCAGACCATCTCCATGGCATTTCTGGGAACCTTAATCGGTGGATCGGTGGCAATGGTTCTTGCATTTTTTGCCGCCAAAAATACCAGCCCAAACCGCGCCATACGCCTACTAACGAAATCGCTACTGGCCACTGAGCGGGTTATTCCCAGTTTGGTTATTATCCTGATTTTTTTGATAACCGTAGGTTTGGGCCCCTTCGCAGGCATGCTCTCATTGGCCTTGGGTTCTATTGGCATGTTTGGTAAATTGTTTGCGGACGCCATTGAGCAAATCGACAACGACCAGGTAGAAGCCATCTACAGTGTCGGAGCCAACAAAATGCAGGTAATCCGCTTTGGCATTATTCCCCAGGTACTTCCTTCTTTTATAGGTAATTTATTTTATGCCTTTGACATCAACCTCCGAGCTGCCATTGGTTTGGGGATTTTTGGAGGAGGCGGCATTGGCTATGAAATACACATGGCCATGCAAATGCTCCAGTATAGAGAAGCACTGGCTTTGATATTTTTTACCATTATACTGATCAGTTTGTTCGAGAAAATTTCTGACATACTCAGAGGAATAGTAATGGGCAAAGAAGTGCTAAAGTAGTGGATGAAGAGCTGAAAGCTGAAAGCTGAAAGCTGAATGCAACACAGGCACTTATCATTCATCACGCTTCACGGATTACGGATCACGCATTTCGCATCACGGATTACGCATCACGCATCGCTCATCACCAAATCACCGATCCCAAATCCAAATAATGTCATAACAATCTCATTCATGTACCCAACAATGCGCATAGAAGAATAGCGGTCTTAGAGGACTTGTAATTCCTTCATAATACAAATACATCTACACAGCAAACTTTGAGCAAATATTGAGGTAACAAAAAGATAATCTCACATAACGCAATTCTAACATTATCGAAACATTCAAATAAACCGAGAAGCCTACCTTGTAGCAAAATTAGTATGGATAATATTCAGATCAACAACTGATTAATGTCTGCTAATTCGCTTTGAAAAACTTGAATGCCAATATGTATCAATCAAACTCAAAACAAATAACTAACCATGAAATTTTCAAAGATCGTTTTAATTGATGATGAGCCGGATATTCTCGACTTGCTCCAGTACAATCTGGAGAAAGAGCGTGCTCAGGTTAAGGCCTTTTGCTCTGGGTTAGAGGCGATGGCATATATTTCTAATGAAAGACCCGATGTGATTGTCTGTGACTGGATGATGGACGATATTGACGGGCTTGAAATGTGCCGTCAGCTCAAAATGAACCAGGAGCTTTGTTGCATACCTTTTGTCATGCTCACAGCCAAAGACCATGAAGCCGACATTGTGTCTGCGCTTGAAATGGGCGCCGAGGATTATATAGTGAAACCAGTAAAAATGAAGGAGTTGATTGTGCGCTTAAAAAAGATACTTAAACGCCAAAAACCACCAATGGAATTTTCGGTAAAAACTACTCAAGAAAAGCCTGAGCAAAGCGACAATCTATTGAAATACAAGGAGATAAAAATTGATGTTGACAAGCATCAAGTACATGTTGATGATAAAAATGTGGATCTAACTTATTCGGAATTCAAACTATTGCAATTGCTAATTAGCCGATCGGGGCGGGTATATAGCCGCAATCAAATCATAGAAAAGCTCAACGGTATGGATTACATTGCCACTGAAAGATCTGTGGATGTACAGATTGTTGGTCTTAGAAAAAAAATCGGTTCTCTCAAAAATTATCTTGAAACTGTAAGGGGTGTTGGCTATCGAATGAAGGATTAATTAACCTGAATTTAATAGTTCGATTTTCCCTCTTTTGGACTATTTGTGTTATTCGTCCTTCATATTTATGTCATTAAATCACTAAAACAATATTAATTGAAATCTATTTTGGTGCTAACTTAAGTTAAACATTGCTCTACTACTTTTGATCTGTACAGAATAACATATAAATGTATGGATCAAGAAAAAATAGACTTCACACTGTGTGAATGTGATTTAAATGTTCTCACCACATTTACAGAAAATCAATTAGAGAATCTATATCAAGTCAACATCACCCGTCTACCTGCCATATGCCTTACCATGGTGCGGGCAGAAGATAGTGTAGAATTCCAAGAATTTTACTTGGGAGAAGCCCTGACTACAGAGTGCGAAGTTGAAATTGAAGGCCAAACCGGATTTGGTATTTGCCTTGGTGATGAACCTGACCGAGCCTACTGCCTTGCGGTATTCGATGCCGTGCACAAAATTAGTAATGGATTACCCGACATTGTCTCCCAATTTTTAAATGAGCAATATCAGCAGGTCATGCTTCAAGAAAAACGCGAGTTCAACCAAATATTATCTACTAAGGTTGATTTCAAACTAATGGATCAGTTATAAATAATAATATCAATAAAATGGTAAGAGAATCTGCTTACGATGAAATTTTTGATGCGCAATTTCATTTTCGCCTGCTCATGGAGGCTATGTCGCGTCCGGGAAAAATATGCAAACTTGAGCATAGTGCTATTAATCCACCCGAAGACATGTATGCTGGAGCGGCACTTATCGGTCTTGCTTTATTGAATGCTGATGTTCATTTTTTCCATCAAGGAAGCGCCGCTGAGTACTTAAGGTTCAATACCTCCTCTGAACTTGCTACCCCTGACGAAGCTGATTTCATTTTTATGAAAGGTACTGACACAGCTCAAATGATCGCAGCGGCCAAAATAGGTACGGATAATTATCCAGAAACCAACGCTTCTATCATCATTGAAGTTCTAGAAATTAAAAATGGCACCCACGATGATGGCCTCAACCTAAGTTTGTCGGGTCCGGGTGTTTTAGGCAGCAAAGAGGTAAACATTCATGGACTTGATGAAGAGCTTCTGTGTGAAATACAAGCAAAAAACGAAGAATTTCCACTGGGTATTGATAGTATTCTGGTAGATAAATCGGGAAATATTTGCTGCCTTCCGCGCACTTGTAAAATAGAATGGAGTATTAATGACCTACAAAATATATAATTAACATGGGATACGTAGCCGTAAAAGGTGGTACACAAGCCATAGCCAATGCCAATGATCTTGTTGAATTTTACAGGATCAAAAGTCTGGCGCCACCTATAGAAATAGAACAGTTAAAAGCGCAGTTTAGACTGGCCATTGACAAAATAATGGGTGAGGGTTCTTTTTATGCACCAGAATATGGTGCCATAGCCCTAAAGCAGGTTGAAGGCGATGTGCTGGAAGCCGCCTTTATCATGCGTGCTTTCAGAGCAACTTTATCGAGAAAATACTACTCGAATATTGTAGACACAAAGAAAATGTTTGTGCAGCGCAGAATCTCCTCATCGTTCAGAGACATACCTGGCGGACAAATACTGGGGCCTACCAGGGACTATACGCAGCGATTGATAGACAACCGGATGGTAGATGAAAAAACCTCGGACTTTGAAAAATTTGCTGCAGATTTTGAAGATAGGATAGATCCTGCAAAACTTAAGGAAATAAATACCTTTGACAAAGTGGTGGATTTGTTGCGTGATCAAGGACTGCTCAAGCCAGTGGGAAATAATGAAGACCAAACAGTACTGGACGTAACACGCACTGCTATAAAATTTCCAACGCCTCGTTCTGCCAGATTGCAAATGCTGGCTAGAGCCGAAACTGGAGGCTTGATGGCATTAGGCTACAGCAGCATGCGTGGTCATGGTGCCGTGCACCCCACCGTAGGAGAGCTTAGGGTTGGTAAGGTAAAAATCGAAATCACCGATGCATCAGGCAAGAAAAGATATTTAGGCAGAATTCAGGTAACAGAAGCCGAAATGATATCAAAAGCGAAAACCGGCAACAAGAAATCGCCGCCCTATTATGCCATAGGCTATGGACTTTGCTTTGGGCAGAATGAAACCAAGGGCATTTGCATGGGCATACTTGACCGTGCCATGCGTATGGAGAATAACAATTCGCCATCGTGCGATCAGGAGTTTGTATTATACCACACAGAGGGTATAGAATCCATGGGATTTACCAATCATCTGAAACTACCACATTATGTTACCTTTCAGTCGGGTATGTCAAACCTGCGCCAGGCCATAGAAAGAGAAAAAAGCAATGGATCAGCCAAGGCATCAGTCACTGCGGCCAAAAAGGAATTGACGCCTATCAATTAATCATGCTATCATGAAGACATTTAAGAAATTCAAATCAAATTTCAATTATGCTTTTATTGACGAAAGCACAAAGAAAGAAATAAGACGCAAGCTTCTCAAAGCCATATGTATACCGGGTTATCAGGTGCCTTACTCCTCTCCTGAAATGCCCATAGCTCGTGGCTGGGGCACCGGTGGCTTGCACGTTACCTTGTCGATCATTGGTAAAAGCGACACACTAAAAGTGATTGACCAGGGAAGCGATGCCAGCGTAAATGCTTGTAATCTCAGGGATTTTATAAAAAGCACTACAAACTGTGATACTACTTATGAAACCGCCGAAGCCACGATCATTCAAAGCCGACACAGGATCACTGAGGAAGTGTTGAATGAAAATCAAATATTAGTTTTTCAGGTACCACAGCCCGAGCCACTGCGCAGCGTAGAGCGCTATGAGAAAAAAACCCGAGAAATGCATGCTGAGGCCGATTATGCAAAAATGTGGGTGTCTTTGTACGAATCTTATGTTCGTTTTGGCGACATCATGCGTGGTGCCGGCTATCCGGTAAAGGTAAACGGACGCTACATAATGGCGCCCTCGCCCATACCAAGATGGGATATACCCAACCTCAACCAGAGCGACTGTCTGTTCCTGTTTGGTGCAGGTAGAGAAAAAAGACTCTACGCCGTGCCGCCACATACTACTGTGGAGCCTTTGGAGTTTGAAGATATCAAATTCAAGGTAGAGTCATTTAAAGGAATAAGCTGTGCCATGTCGAAGGCTCAGGCCACTTTTATGCATGAGCTATACAATGATGATGGCAGCACCAACCACGTAGTAAACGACAGCGACTTCCTCGACAAACTTGTAGATGAAAAACAAAGGCCTGAACAATGGGGCAACAAATACCTGAAAGAAATACTGGAAAACCTGGAAACTGAATTAAAATAATGGACATACAAAACGCTACAGATTTAAACTCGCAGGAAGAAATTCTAAAAAATGCCCCCCTGCTCAGTGTAAAAGGACTTACCAAAATCTATGGTGAATTCAACGAAAATTCCCTGAACCTTACAGGCGCCATTTTCAATTCTAACATCTGTCCGGAAACCGGAGCCATTGTAGCCTGTGCAGATATTGATTTTGATCTTTTTCCGGGCGAAGTACTCGGAATAGTAGGTGAAAGCGGGTCAGGAAAAAGTACCGTAGTGAAATTGCTTTATTTTGATCTCGAAAAAACAGATGGCGCCGCATATTTAAGTTCTTTTCAAGATGGCGAAGCCAATTTTCTCAATATCTCCAATCAGAAAAAACGTTATCTTCGAAATCACCTGATGGGAATGGTCTATCAAAATCCCAAAGACGGTTTGAATTTCAATTTTTCTTCGGGAGGAAATATTGCTGAAAAACTGCTCATGGCAGGCAATTTCCATGTTGGTAAAATCAGAGAACGTGCTTCAGGCCTTTTGGAACAAACAGAGGTGCCTTCACAAAGAATGGATGAAAATCCAGGCGCATTCAGCGGCGGCATGCAACAAAGGGTACAAATAGCCAAAGCCATTGCCAACAATCCTCCACTTATATTTTTGGATGAAGTTACGACCGGGCTTGATGTATCGGTACAAGCAAAAGTACTAGACATGATCCGCAACCTTCAGCAAGAGCTTGGCACGGCCATGGTGGTGGTATCGCATGACTTGAGCGTAATTCGCATGTTGACAGATCGTACCATAGTCATGAAAAATGGCCGCATTGTAGAGCAGGGTCTTACCGACCAAATATTGCAAGATCCCCAGCATGCTTACACACAACTTCTTGTGAGCTCCATGCTGTAATTTTCTCTAAAAGCAATTCAACAAAACAATTAACAATTCAGCAATGGATAATATTTTAGAAGTTAAAAACTACTCCAAAGAGTTCAATTTACATATACTCAACAACAAAAAAATCAAAGCCTTAGAGCATGTTTCCTTTTCTTTGAAAAAAGGAGAAATAATAGGCCTTGTGGGTAAATCCGGATCGGGCAAGTCTACCTTGATGAAGAGCATCTATCGCACTTACCTGGCTTCTGGCGGTGAGATATGGTACAAATCAAAGCTATTTGGTGATGTTGAAATGGTGGGTGTTGGCGACCATGAAGTGATCTCATTGCGCAAAAAAGAAATTACCTTTTGCTCCCAATTTTTAAGTGTAATCCCCAGAATTACCGCTGTAGATGTGGTTGCCAACAATCTGATTAGTCGTGGTGTGCTACAAGCAGAAGCCCGCAAAAGATCTGCAGAATGTCTGGATGCTTTGGGTTTGCCAACAGAGCTATGGGATGCCTATCCTTCCACATTTAGTGGTGGTGAGCAACAGCGTGTCAATGTAGCGCAGGCCATCATTGCCAGTCCAAGACTTTTACTTATCGACGAACCCACAGCTTCGCTAGATCCAAAAACCAAGGACATCGTTATTGACATGATTCTGTCGCTGAAAAAAAATAACACCTCAGTTTTGTGTATTTCACATGATTCGTATACACTCAATAAAATGTGTGATCGATTGATAGAACTCAAAGATGGTAAAATACTGGGTGAAACGTTGGTTGGAATTACCAGTAACAATTAAGGTATTCAGGATTTTAAATTAATGTTTAGAAAAAATGGGGAAAGGAAAAAGTTTTTTTCCACATCCATTTTTATACGAAAAGTTATCTTTCAGTAGGTTTAAACTTAATATGAGCTAAACACTTACCAAAAAAAAGAATTAATATGAATGAACCAATTTCATATGAGGCTTATCAGTTCCTTGCAGATTATTACTCCGAAATCGCTCCAACAAAAGACTACAATGCTTATTACGATAGACCAGCGATTTTATCTTTGCTGGATCCAATAGAGGGAAAAGAAATTTTAGATGCTGGATGCGGTCCTGGCATCTATTCTGATCTACTTACAAATATGGGGGCTCATATAATTGGAATTGATATAAGTGAAAATATGATTAAGTTGGCTAAAGAAAAAAATGGCCTACGCTGCGATTTTATCATAGCAAACTTGGAAGAGCCATTAAACATTTTTGAAAATGAAAAATTTGACGGAATTGTAAGTGCATTAGCAATTTCATATGTTGAAGATTTAAACCCGTTATTCTCTGAATTTCATAGAATCCTTAAGCCAGGTGGCTGGATTGTTTTTTCAACTGAACATCCTTTTTGGAGTTTCTCATACCATAAGTTGAATAATTATTTCAGCGTTCAAAAAGTTGAATGTGAATGGAAGGGATTTGATCAAAAAGTTACAATGAAATCATATTTTCATAATCTAACAACTATTACAAATGCAATATTAGAAAGCAAACTGACGATTGAAAGGATATTAGAGCCTTTACCGGATAAAAAGTTTGGAGAGATAAATGCAAAATCATATGAAAAATTACAAAATTTTCCTGGGTTTATTCATTTTAAAGTGAGAAGACATAAATAATATACATCCTTGAAAAAGAAAACAATTAACATGGCAAACAACACAAGCATACCGCTATGCCTTCCACACAACAGCATGCGCCGTACGATAGAAGAAAAACACGCCATCGCTGAACTTGATTACGCAACGTATCAAGAACGCCAGCTATGCGAAGTAAGCAAGCAAGGACTGCAAAAAAGTGCCGCCAAAATGAAGGTCGGCTCAAAGTTTTACCATGATGGAAACACCTGGCAGGCTGTCCCCTACCCTGGCTATGCGGTTTTGTCCATGGTTGCTGATACCATTGAAAATAAACCCTTAGAAAATGTACTCTTAGATGCTCAGAAACGATTGGGCTCAGTACTAGAGTTGGGCGATAAAATGTATCTGCTTCCGAAAGAGAGTTTTCATCAAACCACGGCAAGTGCGCTTTCTGACAAAAGATTTGATTATCATATTGTTTCAAAAGGTTTGGAAAAAGAATACCCCTTTCTTGTATCCCAATCGATGGGAAATATGCCACAAGAAAATCAGGCTAGACCGGTAGCCATGAAAATGATAGGTTTAAGTATTTTTTCAAGTGCCATCGGGGTGCTGGGTATTTTCGAAAATGAACTCGATTACCTTAGAATTACCAGATTCAGAGAGCATTTCTATGAAAATTCAACCATCCAGAATCTTGGTATAGTAAGAACACGTCCATTTATCGGACACATTACTTTAGCCTATTTTGGCAATGAACTTTTATCTGACCAGCAAAAAAGTGAATTAGTAAATGTTTGTGATGACATTAATCAAAGCTGGAAAGACAAAGAACCTGTTTTTTTTATCACACAGGCTGCACTGAGGCAATACGACAACCTGTCGGCCTTTAATGCACTACCAGATTTGCCAGTATATAAATTTTAAACTCATGTTGCATTCAATTGATTTCTTTCCTGAAAAGCCGTCAAACAATGGCCACAAAATGCTTGGTGAAACGCCCCACATACATCCAAGCTGCCGGATTCGTAGCAGCCAGGTAGGTGCATGGACGGCGCTTGGCCCTAATACAAACCTTGCCGAATCTACATTCGACGACTACAGTTATACCGCCGGCAATGTTTCCATTATTTATTCACAAGTGGGCAAATTCTGCTCCATAGCCAACAGTGTCCGCATCAACCCGGGCAACCACCCGCAATGGCGCGTTACCCAGCATCATTGCACCTATCGCAGAATCCAGTATGGTTTTGATACAGTGGAGGACGAAGAATTTTTTCAATGGCGCAGAGATCACCAATGCATAATAGGCCACGATGTATGGATAGGCCATGGTGCTGTAGTAATGCCGGGCGTAAAAATTGGACATGGAGCCATCATAGGATCAGGTGCCGTGGTAACCAAAGATGTTGGCCCCTATGAAGTGGCGGTAGGTGTATCTGCAAAAGTGATCAAAAAAAGATTTCCTGAAGAAACCATTGAAAAACTTCTGGAAATTGCCTGGTGGGAT
The DNA here is from genome assembly GCA_036788235.1 of Cyclobacteriaceae bacterium. Classification (GTDB taxonomy): domain Bacteria; phylum Bacteroidota; class Bacteroidia; order Cytophagales; family Cyclobacteriaceae; genus JAFIEV01. The sequence continues at coordinate 3,714 of DAIQNU010000037.1, read as the reverse complement.
TGGGATAGAAAAAAGCTGGTGGAAAATTTCAAAGACCTGCTCGATATGCCCAAATTTTTAGAGAAATATGCCCAGCCAGTGGTTTGATAGGGTTTAAGCGCTTTACTATTAACTTTTCCAAGCAAATGGTGAACTGGTTTATGAAATTCGGTAAATATCCATTTCCTATTTAATATCAAAACTTCACAAAAAGCCCGGCAAATCCTCCAACAGCCATCCAAGGTAAAAAAAATGTTTTGACGACAGGAGGAAACTCAGCTTCGGCTGTAAGACTAAGTGAAACATTTCTATGTAAGTTTACACTAACGCCTCCAGTTGTTGCTAATGTCACATAAGGTTTGTACACATTTCCTCCCACAGAAAATCGCGGCCTCACAATACCGGTAGATGCAATATATTCGAGATGCAAGGGTATCTTATAAAAGCCTTTTTTACCTTGTTTAAACTGCGAGTTGTAATTATATAATAGGCCAGTTCTAAAAAATAACTTTTCGCTCCCTTCTGGCATCCAAATATGAACTAGTACTCCCACTTGATTAAATTGACCTGAATTTTCATTTGGAGTGAGTCTATAATTCATATAACCAACTACAGCTTCTGGAAAAATCATGAACAATGCTTTTTTAGATTCGTAAATCTCAAACTGATCCGCCCGATTTATTTCTTTGTGGTATTTCTTACCAAGTTTTTTCAAATTGTAATGATCGGGCTTTTTAATGGTTTGAATGTATTCTTTTAATTCAGGAGCCTCCTGGGTATAAAAAGTCAACAATCCTAAATGTGTTTTGGACGAATATTTATACTTAGTTTGATCTTTTGTAACCATCTTTTCATGATAAGAAATTTCAACAAGACCACTTTCATTCTTTTCTATGAAATATATGGCATTTTCACTTTTTTGCAGAAAATAAAAATTAATATCGCCACTAAAAAAATGTTCAAAAAAATACCATGCACCTTCGAATTCCTTACTTACAAATTTTCTATCGCCCTCAAATCCATATGAAATGAGCTGATTTGGATAAAACAATTGATTAGTCTGAAGAATTGAAATTCTAAAATCACATTTTTGTGTTAACTCAAGGTCACCACGATACAATATTTCCCCATATATTGTATCGCCCTTGATTTCAACTATATAACCGCTCCTATATTCAGTTTGGGCATACAAAGTAGAAATACAAAAAATGAAAGTAAATAAAAAGCTTGTTGCACACCGTATAAAAACAATCAGTTTCATAATTATCAATTTAAAATGCAAAATTAATGCAAAATAAATCATCTTTACGCGGTTCAGGTTCTTTTTATTTATAGAAAATATATTTTTACTTACTGCTATATTTATTCTTTATAAAATGATCAAATATTATATTGTAAACGGCATGATATCCTTGTAATTAATAACAAAATGCGGGATTTACATCCAATTATGTATTTTAAAAAGAGTTATACTAATTGTACTTATAAATCTACTTAAACAACCTATGGGATTGTATTTTCTTCAGATAACCTCCATATGTATTTCGAACAACTAACAGCGTCGCTATTTTGATTAATAAAATGCCTCCACAACAAATCAAAACTTCACAAAAAGCCCTGCAAATCCTCCAAAACCGATTAGGGTTTGGGAGAAAATTCTGTTCGCAGCTTCATATTCGGCTTCGACAGTAAGCCCAAGTGAAACATTTCTGTGCACATTTACATTTACACCACCGGTAGTTGAAAAGGTAATATTCCTAGGCTTGAATACATTAGCCCCTACAGAAAACCTCGGCCTTACGATGCCTCGAGGTGCGATAAATTCCAGATGTATAGGTATTTTATAAAAGTCAACAGCCTCTCTTTCAAACTGCAACCGAGAGTACAAAAGTCCTGTTTTAAAAAATAGCTTCTCGCTAGCACCGGGCATCCAGGCATGCAGCAAAATACCACTTTGCATATAATTGCCTTCAATAAGATTAGGTATGTTTTTATAGCCCATAAACCCGATTACTGGCTCCGGAAAGATCATGAATAGTGTGTTTTTTGCTTCATGAATTTCGAATTGATCCGCCCGATTTATTTCTTTGTGGTATTTCACTCCAAGCTTTTTCAAGTTGTAATGATTGGGCTTTTTGATGGAATAAATGTATCCTTTTAGCCCTGGCGCATCTTGGGTAAATAAAGTCAATAAGCCAAAATGAATTCTGGATGCAGACTTATAGTTCCTATTATCCTTAGTGACCATCTCCTCCGAATAAGGGATTTCAACGAGTCCACTATCATGCTTCTCTAAGAAATACCTTGAATTATCACTTTCGCGTAGGTAATAAAAATTGATATCGCCACTAAAAAAATGTTCAAAGAAATGCCTGGCACCTTCAAATTCTTTACTTACAAACTTTTTATTGTCCTCAAATCCATAAGAAATGATCTGCCCTGGATAATATGTATGCTTTATTTGAAGTGTGGAATTTCTAAAATCACATTTTTGTGCTAACTCAAGATCGCCGCGATATAATATTTCTCCAACAATCGTATCACGTTTTGGATCAACGACATAACCACTTCTATATACAGTTTGTGCTTGTACTAATGAAATTCCAATAATGAAAGCCAAAAAAATGAGCATGGCGCAGCGTAGAAAAATAATTTGCTTCATGATTTTTACTTAAAAAATGAAATTTCAAAATTAATGCAAATGCAATTAACATTTTACAGATTACTATTTTATTAATGTATAGCAACTAAAAATTCGATGTTCAGGCAATATTTTTTATACTCATTTTAGATATTCTGTCCATATATTACATCGGTATCAGTAAAAAATGGTTTGCAATTTATCCCAATAGGTTGATTTTCATCCCTGCTATGTACTTTGAATCACTTATATCTAATTTTACTGAAAAAATTATTTACTTTTAACCATGTATTGCTTTCTATGTATTTTGCTTTTAACTTATCATTAAAAATTTCAACTTAATAGCCAATGAGCAATGTATAAGCAGTTTTTGCCACAGTCTCAATTAGCTGATCACATCGCTTTTTTCTACATTATGGAAAAAGAAGTGCCCGACCTTGAAGCGCAACAAGCAGAACTCTTAATGCCCTCCGGCACACCTGTCGTCGGCTTTCATTATACGGGGAGATGGAATGTTGAAGCCTCCTTTTTCAATGGCCCGTTGCCCAAGTACTACATTGTAGGTCAACAGACTTTACGCTATTCATTGACCGTAATGCAACAAAAAACTGGCATTTTAGGTGCAGCTTTAAAACCAACTACTCTTTGGCATTGGTTTAAAAAACCTTTGGATACTTTTACAAATAATCCCATAAGTACCGAAAAAATATTTGGCGAAAGGTTTCTTGAAAATATGGCTGAGTTCGAAAAACTACAGACAACAGATGAGCGCATGACCCTCATAGAAAAATTCTTCCTGAATTTTGTGAAAAACAAACCTGTGTTCCCGACTTTGGTCGACGAAGCCATTCAATTAATTTTTAATAGAAAAGGTTGCATTTCCACGGCTGAAATTTGTCAGAATATACATATTGGCGAACGCTATTTACAACAACTGTTTAAGACGCAAGTTGGGCTTTCTCCATCTAAATATGCGCGAATAACGCGCATCAATAATATTTTGGCTGAAATATCCCAGAATGGCGGTAATAATGATCTACAATTCTTGACGTCATTTTACAATTATTATGATGCACAACATTTCAATAAAGATT
>DAIQNU010000036.1:0-15858 GCA_036788235.1 Cyclobacteriaceae bacterium | reverse complement strand
ACAAGAATTCAGAGATATTAGTCTTTTGTACAACACTTTCGAAGATGAATTATTAACTGAACATTTTGATAGAACTGGATCATATGTTAGCCTACGATTGGTAAAAGAAAAAATTGAGGGATTTTCAATCGAAGACCGATTATTTGTCCACTTGCAGGTTGACTCAATGTCAGTAATTAAAAGTGGTTTTTACGAGCTTCTATATAATGGCTCGATACCAGTATATGCTAAGAGAATTAAACAACGTGCTGCCATAGGCGGGAGCCTGGAAGAATGGCAAGAAAAAGATAAAATGTATGTAAAAAAGTATGATCAATTTTATCCTATTCGAAATAAGCGAACATTGCTGAAAGTTCTTGGTGAACAGAAAAAAGCACTTAAAGCCTTTATTAGATCGAATAATTTGATTTATAGAAATAACCCAGAGTCAACAATAGTTGAAACAGTTCGTTTTTTTGAGGAATTAAGCAGTATTAAGGTAAGTCGATGAAGAAAATTATACTAGGAATCTACACACTTACCTTGAGTATTTTTTGTTTGGCGCAATCAGAAAATAATAATGATACAGTCCAAGTCAAACAAAACCCACCAAAAGGCATCCCACTTTCTGAGTTGATTTTATCGCTTGAGAACAAGACATCGTATAGGGTATTCTATCCACCTGATTGGAGCGATAGTCTCATTGCCAGTACAACTAAGGCCATGACAACGGATCAAATATTGAACAACATACAAAAGCAAACCAGCCTTAGTTATTTTGTTGACGAAGAATATCAAACAATAGTATTGAGTTATGGCTATCAAATCAGGCCAAATTTGCCGTTGGATTTCTTTGAAAGAGGTGTAATTCGGGCTGAAGGCCTTGATATAGCGGGCATAGAAATCGAAAGAAAAATTGAAGAAAGCGCTATTGAAAAACCTTCTATTGAAACAACATTGATTGACATAGGCCGTAAAACACAGGTTTTGGGCAGTGGTAAAGCAACAATAGCCGGTTATGTAAAAGAAGAAAAAACGGGCGAACCTGTAATCGGTGCTTTGGTTTATATCGAAGAGCCTAGAATTGGTGTTTCAACCGATCAGTTTGGGTTTTATTCTATATCATTACCAAGGGGTAGGCATACCTTAAAATTTCAAAGTATTGGCGTTAAAACCACCCAACGGCAAGTATTGCTGTACAACAATGGCCAGCTTAGCATAGAGATGGAAGAGGAAATCACGCCTTTAAAAGAAGTAATAGTAGAAGCAGAGCGTGAAATGAATGTGCGTGGTATGCAAATGGGACTTGATAAACTCGATATGCAAACCATAAAGCAAATGCCCTTGGCTATGGGAGAAGCTGATATATTTAAAAGTATATTGACATTGCCAGGTGTACAAACAGTAGGAGAGGCAGCGGCTGGTTTTAATGTACGGGGTGGTGGTGTAGATCAAAACCTTATATTGTTAAACGAAGCACCACTATTTAATCCTTCTCATTTATTTGGTATTTTTTCATCTGTAAATCCTGATGTGGTGCGCAATGTTGAATTATATAAGGGTGGTATACCTGCGCAATTTGGTGGTAGAATATCATCCGTAATGGACATACAAATGCGCGATGGAAACAAGAAGGAATATACTGGTTCTGGTGGAATAGGCCCCATTACAGGGCGCTTTACTTTTGAAGGGCCTATTGCTGAAGACAAGGCTTCATTTCTTCTTTCAGCTAGAGGAACATTTTCAGATTGGATACTCAGACGCTTACCAGATGCTGATTTGCGCAATAGTACAGCAGGTTTTTTTGATGCTAATATGCGGCTGAGTTTCGATATCAATGAAAACAATAGCATAAGTGTAAATGGCTATTTTAGTGACGACCGATTTCGCCTCCGATCAGATTCATTGTTTAACTATAACAATTACGCAGGTTCTATTCAATGGAAGCATATATTTAGCAATAAACTCTACGGTGTATTTTCAGGCATCTTTAGTCGTTATACTTATAGTATCAACAGCGATGTAGTAGACGAAAATGCTTTTGAATTGGGCTATGGCATCGATAATAATCAAATTAAAGCTGATTTTAGCTACTTTCCAGAAACAAGTCACAAAGTTGATTTTGGTTTTAGTTCAATTCTTTATCAACTCAGACCAGGTAGTTTTGAACCGACTAAGGATAATTCACTGATAGTGCCAAATATATTGCCAAGAGAACAAGCCATAGAATCTGCGATATACATTGGTGATAAATTTGATATTAGCAATACGGTCTCTATTTATGGAGGCATTAGGTACTCCATATATAATCAATTAGGGCCTTCGGTGGTCAATAGCTATGCTGAGGATAATACACGCAGTGAAGGTTCTATAACTGGTACTACCCAATATGGCAAAAATGATATAATACAGACATATCATGGTCCGGAATATCGGTTTTCGATGAATATTGGCGTAGATAACAATAGTTCTGTCAAAGCTGGTTTTAATCGCATGCGACAGTATATACACATGCTATCTAATACGCAAGCAATTTCACCTACAGATATTTGGAAATTGAGCGATACACATATTCGTCCGCAAATAGGTGATCAAATTTCTGCCGGGTATTATCGAAATTTCAGATTCAACACTATCGAAGCATCAATAGAAGGATTCTATAAACGTACACAAGATATTTTGGATTTTAAAAACGGAGCCATCCTGATAATGAATGAAGATATTGAAACAGATGTGATCAATGGCGAAGGCAAAGCCTATGGTGTTGAATTTTTGCTTCGTAAAAAAATTGGCAAATTAAATGGTTGGTTGAGTTACACTTATTCAAGATCGCTCATTCAAATTGATGGACCTTTTCCGGGTGAACAAGTTAATGGCGGTGCTTGGTTTCCGGCAAACTTTGACAAACCTCATGATGTTTCTTTAGTTACTAATTTTAAATTCACGCGCAGGTTTAGTGCTTCCGGCAATTTCATGTACAGTACAGGAAGACCTATTACTTATCCATTGGCTATTTATAGTTATGGAGGTGCGAATAGGGTGCATTATTCTGATAGAAATGCCTATCGCATACCCGATTATGTTCGATTAGATTTGTCATTCAATTTGGAAGGTAATCATAAAGTACATAAGCCAAACCATGGTTCGTGGTCTTTTTCTGTCATTAATGTTTTAGGTCGAAATAACCCTTACTCAATATTTTTTGTGACTGAAGGTGAGCAGGTAAATGGTTACTTGCTATCTGTATTTGCAAGACCTATACCAACCATAACTTATAATTTTAAGTTTTGATGGTTGTATTTAAAAATATATCGATGAAATCAGATGTGAAAATGCCTATTAGGTTTTTGATCCTATTACAACTCAATTTTTTTGCTTTATCGGCTTGTATTGAGCCGTTTTCGCCAGAACAACGTGGTTATGAGGATTTACTTACTGTAGAAGGACTATTAACTGATCAGGACGAACCTACAATAATAAAAATCTCCCGGTCGATCCCCATTGATACAAGTTTTCAAAAGTCTTTTTCTCAAGTCACTTCTGTACGGATTATAGAAAATGACGATGCCGTTCATACACTTCAAAAAATTAACGATTTTGAATACCGAACTGATCCGTCTGTATTTAGAGGAACCATCGGTGCTTCTTATGTATTGCATATCCAAACTTCAGAACAAAGAAACTACTATTCGGAGCCTGTTGTTTTACGGCCTACACCACCCATTGAAAAAGTATATTTTAGGTATAGAGAACAATTTGTACAAGGCTTAGATCAACCTGCTAGTGGTATTGAAATATTACTCGATACCAAAGACCCTAATAATAACACCAATTATTATAGATGGCAATATGATGAAACCTGGATAATAAATTCTACTTTTTTTTCAGGATTGGAATTTAGGGATGATACAGTAGTTCAACGCGAAGAGCCTATTTCAATTTGCTATCCTACAGCTAGATCATCGAATATTATAATCGGAACAAGTGTGAATCTTTCGGCTGATGTAATTGTAGCCAAAGGAATAAAATATGTAAGTAATCAAAGTAAAAGGCTCTATCGCACTTACAGCATCAATGTAAAACAATATGCTTTAAGCAAAGAAAGTTATGAATATCATCGACAATTGCTTGCCACTACAGAAAACCTTGGTACGCTGTTCGATCCACAGCCCTACGAACTTGTTGGTAATATTTATTGTGAAGAAGATCCCGATGAGCGGGTACTTGGTTATTTTGATGCTTCAGCGGCACAAGAGAAAAGACTATTTGTAGAAAGGCAGGAGCTTCCTTTCTTTCCAGTTCCAGGACCTACTTTTTGTTTGGCCGATACTGTTTCTTTTGAAGAAATTCCTATGCAACTCAATACTGGTAAATTACTAATACAGGAGGTAATGGTAGGATTTACTGCTGAATTTATTGAATACATGGTGGCACCACGTTTTTGTTCCGATTGTCGTAATGAAGGCACCAACATCAAACCAGATTTTTGGCCATGATAAAAAAACTTTTTTACCTCGTACCTGCTTTAGTCCTACAGGCTGTGTTTTTCATCCATCATGTTGAGGCAAAATATGATAGTTTAAAGTATTTCGAACAAGCACATATTGTAAACGATAGGCCTTTTTATCTTACAGGCGAATACTTACGCTTTGCAGTATATGTGATTGCTGAACCAGCCGGTGGATTTTCGGAAGTTAGCAGGGTAGCTTATGTTGAATTGTGTGATAGCACAGGACAACCAGCCATTCAAGCTAAAATAGCACTACAAAACGGTAAAGGAAATGGCGAGTTTCTTTTGCCTATGCGTTTAAATTCTGGCAATTACTTTCTAAAAACTTATACGGCCTATGCACGTAATTTTGGATCTGACTATTATAGCTACCGACAGATAAGCATTGTAAATCCATTCAAACAATTAGGTTTGCCAAAAATTGAAGAGGGTGAATCTGCCACTCAAGGCAATCACACTCAATTCGAAAATGGCTTTTTAAAAAACAATGTAAATGAAAAGTCCATATCAGGTCAGCTAAAAATAAATTTGGCAAAAACCAATTTTACCAACCGTGAAGAGGTGAATGTGAAAGTGCAATTACCAGAATTAATGGCATCAGCTCAAGAATTAACTACTTTAGTTTCAGTATATAAATATGATCCTATATTAGAAGCGATCAATACAGGCATCCTAAATCGGAAACCTGAAAATGAATTTCGTGTCGGTGACCCCAAATTTTTACCAGAAATATATGGGCCTATTTTAACCGCACGAGCTACAAATATTGAAACAAAAAAACCAGCTGAAATGTCGCTCATTTATTTGGCTACTCATGGCAAGAATCCTCTTTTTTATACTGCTGAAGTAAATGCAAAAGGCTATGCATATTTCGAAGTTAATCGTTTGCATGATGACCAAGAGGTCATATTACAGCCAGATACCGACCAAAAAATTGAGGTTACCTTTCAAAGTGTCTATTGCGAATTGCCAGTTAGATATCAGGTAAGTCCCTTTCCGATCGATAGTACATGGCAGCAATTAATTACACGATTTAGTAAAAATATGCAATATGCTAATGCTTTTGCTAAATACATGCCCATTAACGAAGCCAAGTCTGATATCGATTCATTGGTCTTTTACGGTAAGCCCGATTTTATTTACCGTCTTGACGATTACACAAGGTTTACCGTAATGGAAGAAGTGCTCAGAGAGTATGTAACGCCAGTGCTTGTACGAAGAAGAAAAGATGAATTCTACTTTCGCATCGTTGATTATGTCGAAAAGGGTTATTTCAAAGATCCGCCGCTTATGTTGGTAGATGGAGCGCCGGTTCTTAATGCCAATCAGATTATGGAATTGAACCCCCTGAGAATAGAGCGTATAGAAGTAATGAGTAAAAAATATTATTTAGGACGTGCTACTTTCAGCGGTATTGTACATTTACGATCATATACGGGTGATTTAGCTGGTGTAAAGCTAAATGAAAATTCAAAACGGATGACCCTATCAGGATTGAAGACTAAGCCGATATACCACTGGCCCGTTTATAAGGATGGAAATGAAAATTCACCTGTTCCCGATTTTAGAAATACACTTTTTTGGGAATTCAAAAACACTGAATTTAAAGAGGGCATTTCGGAATTCAACTTCTACACATCCGATGACAAGGGAGAGTACATTATTGAAGTGCAAGTAATCACTGAAGAAGGTAAAGTTTGGAAAGCGAAGGAAAAGTTCAACTTGAAATAATTCTGTACTTTTATTAATATTATGAATTGGTTTTTTTATTAAAGCCTTGGTTATATTTCGCATGTATATTCAATACATATACAACCTTTACATACAATTTTAAATTCTAATGTTGGGAATTTATAAAGCATCAATTAAAACAAAGTTAGTAAAGTTTAAAAGTCACAGCTTTTTATGGTCAAGTTTATTCATAGTTACAGCTTGCATTGATCCTTTTTCTAGAACAGCGAGGCTACGAGGATTTACTTACTGTAGAAGGTCTATTAACTGATCAGGATGAACCTACCATAATAAAAATTTCAAGGTCGATCCCCATTGATACAAGTTTTCAAAAGTCTTTTTCTCAAGTCACTTCTGTACGAATTATAGAAAATGGTGATGCTGTTCATATACTTCAGAAAATTAATGATTTTGAATATCAAACCAATCTGGAAACATTTAGGGGCACGATAGGATCTACTTATGTATTGCACATTCAGACCTCCGAACAAAGAAACTACTATTCAGAGCCGGTTGTTTTGCGCCCTACACCACCAATTGAAAATGTGTATTTCCAATATAGGGAACAATTCATACAAGGAGCAGAAGAAAGAGTAAGGGGTATTGATATAATACTAGACACTCAAGATCCAAATAACAACTCTAAATATTATAGATGGCAATACGATGAAACCTGGTTAGTGCGTGCGCCCTTTACTTCGTTTTTAGAATATATGTATGGTGAAATAATAAATCGCGAAATACCTATTTCAGTCTGTTATCCAAAAGCCAGTTCAAAAAATATCATAATAGGTACTAGTGTGAATTTGTCATCAGATGTTATTAAAGGAAAACAAATTACCTATGTGAGCAACCAAACCAAAAGACTTACTAACACTTACAGCATAAATGTAAAGCAATATGCATTAAGCAAAGAAAGTTATGAATACCATCGGCAATTGTTGACTACTACCGAAAACCTAGGTACTCTATTTGATCCGCAACCCTATGAACTAGTTGGCAACATATATTGTGAAGAAGATCCCGAAGAGCGAGTACTTGGCTACTTTGATGCGGCGGCGATGCAAGAAAAACGATTGTTTGTGCGAAGACATGAGTTGCCATTTGTTTTTTCTCCTAGGTCTATTTATTGTCCCGTAGATACTGTTTTATTAGAACAAATCCCACACCAAATTGCTACTGGGAAATTTCTTATTCAAAGTACTATTTTAGGAATGGGTGGTGAAGTTGTATATCTAATGGCACCAAGACTGTGTGTCGATTGTCGTAATGAAGGCACCAACATTAAACCAGATTATTGGCCTTGATTAACACTATTTTTCACTTGGCGCTTGTCATTATTATAATTGATCATTTTCTTGCGTGGTCATTTAGGATGTCAATTTATTGAAAGCCTAAGAAAAGTTTTGCTCGAAAAAGTTGAACACCTTTATTATTAATATTTTTAATAGACCCACGATTTTATTGATTAAATTTCTTTATTTAGCCGTTTGAATTAAAATGACTTACATTCTATTATAGCTTTTGTTTAGTCATTTTGAGCTATGCTGTATTTGAATATTAATTTCACTTTTTGAAATAACAGAATCGAAATTTCTAATTTATGAAGCACTTAATACTGCCTGCTAAGTACGAGAATGTGTTGGATTTGGAGACAACAGAAAAAGCCATTAAAATGGTTAAAGATTTTTTTGAGGATGTGCTTTCGTACAGTCTTGGGCTTAGGCGGGTTACGGCTCCAATGGTAGTTATGAGCGGTACAGGTATCAATGATGACCTGAATGGGATAGAAAGACCTGTGGCTTTTCCTGTCAAAGATTTGGGAGATCAGCGGGCAGAGGTAGTGCATTCATTGGCAAAGTGGAAGCGTCTTATGTTGTCGGAATTGTGCATTCAAAAACCTTATGGACTATATACTGATATGAATGCTTTACGTCCAGATGAAACTTTGGACAATATCCATTCAATCTATGTAGACCAGTGGGATTGGGAGAAAGTGATAGCCCTCGAAGATCGAAACCTCGATGTATTGAAGGAAATTGTAAGTATCATCTATTCTGCCATTAAAAAAACGGAAGAAGCTGTTTGTAACGAGTTTGTTGAAATAGATCCTATTTTGCCTGATGAAATTACCTTTATTCATGCCGAAGAATTGCTAAAAAAATACCCAAAGATGAACCCAAAGCAACGTGAGGATGCATTTGCTAAGGAACATGGAGCGGTATTTATAATTGGCATTGGTAACAAATTAAGTTCGGGGGAAGCCCATGATGGCCGGGCACCTGACTATGATGATTGGTCAACCATCAATCAAGATGGATACGCAGGACTCAACGGTGATATATTGGTTTGGTACCCACTTTTGAATAGGTCTATCGAACTATCATCCATGGGTATAAGAGTCGATAAAGATGCACTGAAACATCAGCTTGATATTACCGGACAAAGCCATCGCAGTGATTTATTTTTCCACAAGCGCTTGCTCAAAGGAACATTGCCGCAATCTATTGGTGGTGGCATTGGTCAATCAAGAATGTGCATGGTGCTGTTGCGCAAAGCACATATTGGCGAAGTACAATCATGTATTTGGCCAGATGAGATGCGGAAGGTTTGTGCAAAACATGATATACATCTTATATAATCAAGATTTTACCATTTTAGACCATCAAGAGTCCTACTAAAATTAAATCCAAGAATAAGCTTTTTGGACACAAAAAAGCCTTCTCAGTTTCCTGAAAAGGCTCTTAAGGTTAGCTATTTAGTTTGCTTAGTTTTTTCTTTTAAATTCTGTACACTCTTTGTTGTACAAGTCCTTGCCCAAAATTCTGAGTACTGCCTGATACTCATCAATGGCATTACCAAGAGATTCGGATTTGCCTTCAGGCAACAGTTTTTTAAGCTCACCATCTCTGATCCATTCGTAGCGATTTTCGCCAACAGTAATATTGAAATAGGCGCCTCTGTTTTTAATTTCGAAGTTGTCAAGCTGATTGGCATAGCTAGTACCAGCAGGTACAATCGATTTCGTAACGATATCGCCAGTTTTGGCAACAAACAAGTCGGTAAGACAAGTTCCGCGATTAAGTTCTTCTTCGAAACTGGTAACACTAAAGTGTAGTATTTTCCAACCATCGTTGAATTTCTTCAAAGTAAAAACAGTTGGTTCTGATCCGCGCGACCAAATAGTTTTTCCGTCAGAAACTTGAACCGAAATGTCACAAACTACAACACCAGAGCGACCACGGACATAAGATTTAAGGATTTTATCAATATTGTATTTGATAGCCATTCCTTCAGTGGTAGCCAATCTGTCAAGATAGCCCTCAAATTCTGAATATGAACTTTGAATGAGTCCGAAATTATCGATCACATTTGAATTAACAATGGTTGAAAATAAATCCCGAGACACGTGCTGTAATACAGCCTTTTTGTCTTTGCTTTTAGGAACATTTTCATAGGCCTTTGCAAAACTTTTCACAACATTTTCAACTTCTGCTTTATCATTTTGAGCAGAAGCTGCAAGAGATACAACAATACAAAAAGCCAGTGTGAGTGGCAGGAACAAAGTGTTTTTTAACTTTAACATATGCATGTAATTTGGCGATTTTCTATTCATTTTCAGGCCACAAGATAGGTAGTTTTCAAATACAACCGGCTTTCGTGTATGAATCTTACAAAGAATCCATATTTTTACATTTGAGCTAGGTGCTTTTTCAATTTTTACTATAATTGTCACATTTGCCAAAGCTTTTATCGTTAAACAAATGCTTTGGTTTGCATTGAGAATATAAACAAACGGCATGTTGCCACTAAACAACAAATTACTTTTCCATGAAAGAAATAGATCCGCTAAACCAAGTTGCCGATTTCCACAAAACATTCAAACATCCTATTGAGCCTAAACCTACCATTCCATCTGAAATACGCTGTCAGTTGCGTGTATCCTTAATCAGCGAAGAGCTCAAAGAGCTGGAAGAGGCCATACAAAACCGCGATATTGTTGAAATTGCCGATGCTTTGTGCGATATTCAATATGTACTGAGTGGTGCCGTACTAGAATTTGGACTTGGTGAGAAGTTTCGGGAATTGTTCGACGAAGTACAGCGATCTAATATGAGTAAAGCGTGTAATTCAGAAGAAGAGGCCATAGCAACTGTCAATTATTACAAAAATGAACGCGATACAGAATGCTATTACAAAGCTTCAGATGGGCATTTTCTGGTGTATAGAAAAGGGGATGATAAAACCTTAAAATCCATTAATTATTCGCCGGCTGATCTGAAATCTATACTTAAAAAATGATATTTGAAGCAGGTGATTTTACCTATGTACCTTTTTTATATTTTGATTTGAAAATATGGCGCTTATTCAGAGATTAATGTCAATTCAGACTATTACCCGGTTAATAATTTTTGTTTTTTTGCCTGGCTGGTTGATATTGACGATCTCGCTAAGTTGCAATTTTAACAAAAATAAAGATCCATTAATTCAGGCGGCTAAGCAAAACGAGCACATAGGATTGAGCAATGCTATGTATGCTGGTACAGAAGCTTGTGTTTCTTGTCACGAAACTGAATATCATGATTGGAAAGGCTCACATCATGACAAAGCAATGATGCTAGCAGATGCACAAAGCGTTCTGGGAGATTTTGATGATGTGGTTTTTGAAAGTTCAGGAGTAAAGTCTCGATTTTTTAAGAAAAACGACCGCTATTATGTAAATACGGAAGATGAATCAGGCAAGTATCGTGATTTTGAAATAATCTATACTTATGGAGTTGAGCCACTTCAGCAATACATTGTTGAATTTCCTAAAGGAAGATTTCAATGTTTGCGAACTGCCTGGGACACTGAGGAAAATAAATGGTATGATCTCTACCCTGATCTTCATGTAGTTCATGGAGAATGGATACATTGGACTCAAGGGGGCTTAAATTGGAACACTATGTGCTCTGATTGCCATTCCACCAATGTAAAAAAAGCTTTTGATGAAGAAACCAAAGCTTTTAATACCAGCTATGCTATAATCAATGTGAGCTGTGAAGCTTGCCATGGGCCTGGAAATGAGCATATCTCGCTTATGGAATCTGAAGAATATATTCAAAACCCTGAAGCCTATGCAGGTGCAAAACATATGCATTTGACCGGCGCCTTAAGTTCTAAAGAGCAGGTAGATCAATGTGCGCGCTGCCATTCACATCGAACGCAATTCACAGAAGCTTTCGATCATGTGGGTGAATATATGGATCATTATGTGCCTTCTGTATTGCGCGAAGATCTGTACCACCCCGATGGTCAAATATTGGAAGAAGTGTATGTATATGGATCATTTACACAAAGCCGCATGTACCAAACAGAAGGTGTAGAATGTGCTGACTGCCATAATGTACATAGTACAAAATTAAAGGTGGCAGGGAATGCCTTGTGCCTGCAATGTCACAGCAGTAGCTATGATGAAATAAGCCATCATTTTCATACCACAGGCACGGATGCCGCTGAATGTGTCAATTGCCATATGACTGGTAAAACATATATGGGCAACGATTACCGGCGTGATCATAGTTTCAGAGTTCCTCGGCCAGACCAAAGTGTAAAATACAACACGCCTAATGCCTGTAACGATTGTCATAGCGATCAGTCGGCACAATGGGCTGCTGATTGGGTTGTAACATGGTATGGCTCTGAGCGGGCACCTCACTTTTCAGATGTTCTTGCACATGCGCGCTTCAATCTTACAGAATCAATACCTGCACTTATCGAACTGGCAAAACACGATACGGTACCAGTTATGGCCAGATCTACAGCGATATATTATTTAGGTAATGCTATGCAACGTGAGGCAGTAGAGGCCATTAAGAGCTTTTTGAATGATGATGAACCGCTTGTGCGGTATAATGCAGTTTCTGCTTTGTCCGGGTTGCCTCAAGCCGAAAGAGTTGAAGCATTAAGTAAAAACCTGACAGATTCTATACGATCTGTTCGCATTGCAGCTGCAGGTGCTATGTTAGACCTACAGCCAAACCAATTGGGTAGTAGTTATAGAAAGCATTTTCGAGCTGCTATGGAGGAATACCAAACAGGTTTGAAAATGCGGGCAGATTTTCCAGGTGGACAAATGGAAAAGGCTCAATTTTACCTTGCCAGAGGACAAGTTAAGGAAGCAGAAAAAAGCTATCTAAAAGCCATAGATCTTGACTATTACTTCAATGCCGCCCGAATAAATCTGGCCAATTTATACTATGAGCAGCAAAGATATGATGAGGCTGAGCAATTGTTTGCTAAAGTAATTGAGCTGGAGCCGGAGTTTGGGCATACCTATTATTCTATGGGTTTGTTGATGGCGGAGCAGAATAAAATGCAGGAAGCTGTGAAATATTTAGAAATGGCTGCGCAATATATGAATGATAATCCACGGGTTATCTATAACTATGGCTTGGCACTACAAAGGGTGAATCGAATTAAAGATGCAGAACAAGCTTTTAAAACTGCATTAAAAGTCGATCCGGATTCTGAGTCGAACCTTTACGCTCTAGCAGTGCTTTATTTACAGCATAGAGAGTTTAAAAAAGCTCAGATTCTCACGAACAGATTGATAAAGTTGGCTCCTGAAAACAGTCAATACCAGCAATTGGCAGCTGAAATTTCTAAAAATGAGAAGGGATTATCTTAATAGGGTTTTTAATGATTTTGCTTTTGATCACCAGTAGGTATTAGCAACAAACAAATGCTATTTAAATTTCAGCCTGGCGTCCACAATGAAGTTCTTAAACTCTTCAAAGTATTGATTATAAGCAATTTCTAAATCGACAACGGCATTCTCCAAATTTATATCGTAAGGAATTCTTCGTGATAAACCTTTTAATGATCGGGTCAGTCCTTCTTTATGTGCATAATTCACCAGCCAATTGTTTTTGCGCATATAGGTGAATGTCATAAGAGAACCCTCGGGTAAAATATTTTTAAATGGACTAATTGTAGCATACATTCTTTCTGCAAAAACTTCAAGTGGTTCAACATGAAACATCTGCCAATATCGCGCAAGCAAATGATCGTAAACCATGTCTGTGATCACCCCTGAAAAATGCCGATAATTCTCAAAAAACTTTCTCTTGCTTTGCAAAAACGACGGATGTGTATCTGTAAAGTGATCAATTGAACGATGAATCATTATACCTTCCGCAATACCTTGAGGGTAATCCAGGAATTTTTTTCCTTTGACAAAATCAGCCATAAAATTCCCGACTATTTGTTCCGGATGATCAGGCGAAAGAAAAAAATGTCCGAGGAAATTCATGATGCAAAGTAGATAAAATTGAAATTAAAGATATAGTAAATTTCAATTACTTGTAAATTAGCTTAGTTTAGGCCACTTCAAAGCAGTAGTTTTGTTCGTAGAATTAAGGGCGGTAAAAAACGAAAGACCCATCAATTTTTGAAATCAAATTATGGATAATCAGGATATTTTCGGTGAGGCAATGCATGATTTTTTAAATGGAAAATTTGAAGAACCACTTTTACTTTACAATGAATATGGCCCCCCTGAAGAAATTCCTCCAGAAGCATTTTTTATTGATGAAGATGGCTTTGATGAGCTCGAAGACTATGCGTTGACATTGTGCTATGGCAAAATATTGGATGTGGGGGCTGCAGCAGGCAGGCATTCTTTACACCTTCAAAATCAAAAGAAAAAAGTGTTTGCGCTGGATAATAGTCCGACTTGTTGTAAAATAATGACAGAACTTGGACTACAAAAAGTTATTTGCGAAGATATGTTTCAACACAAAAAGCAAAACTACGATACTATTTTGCTCTTAATGAATGGAATAGGATTAGGAGGTACTGAAAAAGGCGCAATACAAATGCTTAAACACTTTACAAACCTCCTGAAACCCAATGGGCAAATTATTTGTGATAGTAGCGATATCGAATATTTATACGAAGACATTGCAAAGCCCCTTGACACATATTATGGTGAACTGAAATATCAGTATGATTATAAAGGCAGAAAAGGGCCTTGGTTCAATTGGCTGTATGCTGATCCTAAGTTAATGGGTAGGTTGGCAAATGAAGCAGGGTACAATATGCAGATTTTGTATTCTGAAACAAGTGGTAGATTTTTAACCCGCCTCACACTTAGGTAGGATTTTAGTAGCATTGAAGACTTAACTATTTCCAATCATTTAACAATATCACCATTTATAATTTTTTGGCTGTTTTTTTTAGAGGCATTCAACCTTTCGATGCTTTATAGAGTCTATAGTAGTATAGATCGAAACAAAAACAACCATGAAAATATTTACAAAGCCATTTTTCATTTCTTTACCAGTTGTGATATTGGCATTAGGTATAGCACTTAGCTCCAACTCCATCGTCAATGGACAAGAGGCTGCCTCGCCACCATCAACTTTAGAAGTAACTGCCGATTTTAGTTTGGCGCCTAATCCTTCATATGGACAAATTACCCTGAAAAGCCAACATTTTAATGATGTGCCATTGGAGATAAACATTTATTCCATTACAGGAAATCTTGTGAAAAATGTTAAAATTCAGCAGTATCAGCGAGACGAAGAAATCATGATTGATTTAAATGGTCTTATGCCCTCGCTTTATTTATTGGAGTTAAAATCTGGCATTCATTCTTCCATTAAAAAATTTGTATTGCGATAGATCAATAGGTCATGGCTATATTGCGCTTATAATTCTATCATGCAATGGAGGATTTTGAAGACATTAAAGCCAAAGTATATCTCTTACAAGCAGACGACGAGCGCAACCATAGTATCTTTACTTCGGCTAGGCTGATTATTGTTCGAAAGGGGAAAAAGAATGTCTACACCAATGACCTACTTAAGAAAATTGAAATTAGTCAACGTAGATTACTTTTTCCAATCATATTTGGGGGTATTGTAGTGCCATTTTCGTTTGCTTTGCTTTTTTCTGGCTTAGCGGGTCCGTATTTGATTTTAGCTTTGCTCATAGCAGGTATATATTTATTCTATTATGGCTGGATAGGTTCTCCTGTATTACATATAATTGAAAGTCAGCGTTCCGAAACCATTTTTTTGCCATCTATAAGCCAAAATGTCAACGCATATGTCGATTATGTTAATTTTCAACTGCAACACCTCGGACAAGATTTTTATTTATTTTTCCATGAAAATGATAAAAAGGAAGGGAAGTTTTTTGGGTATACACCAGATCAATTTAGGCAGTACGTAGAACTACCCGGATTGCCAAAAACAGGTTATTTACACATCAATCCTGAGCGACTACACCAGCCTGTTCAATTTGAATATGACGCTACTATAAAAACCATGCGACCGGTGATCCTTAGTATGCCCAACAAAGAAGCTATTATAGATACAACCACAAGTATTTAAGATAATTTGGCATGGTTCCAATAAGTTTCTATTTCGATTACATATAATTTTTAAATCATTTTCTAAGTAATGTTGTTATAGCTAGCATATGTTGAAAGACTGGGTGAATTTCACACTGATTTTTGGACGATTTTAAGATTAAAATTTTAAAGGAAGTGTTAAAAAGAATGGCGATGTATTTTTTAATTTTTATCCTATTGTTAATCGTATCCGTTTTTGCTTTTTTTTCTTTTGCTCCCCAAATGGGAAAATCAGCCA